>JASHWZ010000052.1 GCA_030043865.1 Thermoplasmata archaeon
CCGAGATCGGTTTCGTCTTCGGGTACCGAAAGCCCCTCTCGGGCCGGCTCCCGGCGTCCCTGAAGGACAAGAACTGGGTGAATCCGTTCGCCAAGCTCTCGTTCGCCGCGTTCGACGTCTCGGGCGAGGACGTCCAGGAGTTCATCGAAACCGGCGTGGCCGCGAGCCCGATCATCCAGCAGCTGCTGAAGAGCCACGTCGTCGTCACCCTTGTCGACTGCAGCAAGATGACGACGGAGATCGACTCCCCGGTCTTCCGCCAGATGCTGAAGTACGACAGCGAGGTCGCGTCGCTCCTCGTCTCGCTCCAGACGTACAAGAAGCAGGAGTTCTCCCGGATGAAGGCGCAGGGGCTCAGCGTCGGCAACCCGGTGATCTACCCGGCGATCGTGCTGTCGAAGTTCGACTCGATCCGCGACGAGGTCCTGGTGAAGCTGGGGCTCCACCGCGGGGTGCCGGACGGCAAGCAGAAGCGCAAGCGCAAGGAGTACGCCGAGGCGCTGCTCCGCGTCTTCATGCCGCAGACGCTCTCGCAGATCCGCGGAGGGAAGGTCGCCGGGGTCAACTTCGACCAGGCGGCGTATTTCTTCAGCTGGGTCCGGACCGAGACCGCCGAGGCCGGCATGCAGCCGATCGGCGTTCCCCGCATCGTCCGCAAGGGCTTCTCGGCGGAGGGCGGCGCGGAGCCGGACTTCTCCTACGACGACTACGTCGCGTTCATCGAGCACTTCCGCGACGTCGCGAACAAGGTGCCCGACGAGATCGTGGAGCAGACGACGCTCCAGACCCCGACGGCGCCCGCCACCGCGACGGCGTGAGGAACCGACCCGAGCGAACCGAGGATACGAACGGGAGGTGCGACCACGATGAGTGACGAGACCGTGCTCCAGCTCGAGCACTGGATCTACGGCGCGAGCCACGAGAAGGGGTACGGGATCAAGGCCGAGTCCCGAGGGCTGAACGGACCGCTCTACATGCGGTACCTCGAGGGACACTTCACGCCGGTGCGCGTGGAGAAGACCGCGGGCGGCGGCACGGTGATCGACGCCCGCATGATCCACCCGGCCCCCGCGAACCGAGAGGTGCTCCTCTCGATCCTGGGCCGGGGGGTCGCGGACGAATACAACCGTCCGACGATCGCCAACCACACGGTGGTGATCCCGTACGACGCGATGCGCAGCGGCCGGCTCCGGTTCGTGGACGTGGAGGCCGCGACCCTCGACTTCGACAAGAAGTTCCCGAAGGCGACCGGCAAGATCGACCCGATCTCCGTGCCGGCCCGCTCCTTCGGGGAGGCGCTCGAGCCGCGAGGGACGGGGATCCACCGTCTGATCACCAAGGCGGCGGTCGACACGCTCGCGAGCCGGTTCCTGACGGACCAGCAGGGGCGCACTCTGATCCTCTGCCGGGGCAGCACGAACCAGTACCGCAACGAGCTGCTCTACCGGCTCGTGGAGCTGCTGTACGCCGGGGAGGAGATCGGACTCCTGCCCGCCATCAGCGACGCCCCGACCTTGAGCGCGATGAATCACTTCCGCCTCGCGATCTCCTCGCGCGGAGTGCGGGCGGACGGGTCGTGGACGCTCTTGGACGCGAGCATCGACCAGCCGACGCTCCCGCCCGCGAAGGGGCGGAACGTGGTCTACAGCCGGATCGCGGAGGCGTTCGCCTCCGCGTGACGGGGGCGGAGCGGGAACCATTTCCCGCGGAGGTCGGTCCGTGGGGTCCGCGCTCGTGGTCGGCGACCGGGGATCCGGCCTCACCACGTTCGTCGGGCTCCTCTACGCGGCCCAGCTGCGGCTGGGCACGGAGGAACGGGACGAGTTCCGTTTCTCCGCCGACCGGGAGACGATCCGCCAGCTCGAGGGGATCTACGGGGAGCTGGTCGCCGGTCGGTTCCCCGACTGGGACGCCGACTGGGACACCCACCCGCTCTCCTTCGTCTTCGCGTTCCGGGCCGGCACGTTCCCCCGGCTCGGGGGTCCGGGCGTGCACCGCAGCGGGGGATTCGACTCCTTTCGGATGCGGTTCGGGGGGATCTCGGTCGAGTCGATGGCCGAGCTCGCCCAGCACGACGCGATCCTTGAGGTCTCGACGCGTCAGCTCTTCGAAAGCCCCGTCGTCGTGCCGCTCCTCGACGCGTCGCGCCTTCGCCCCCCCGACCCGACGACGAACTCGCGCCCGCTCGAGGTATCCGACCGGCGGCTCGCGTCGACGTTCCAGCTCCTCTGTCGCTACTTGGCGACCGGCCGGCGCCGCACGCCGCAGGAGCTCTACCCCATGTTCGTGGTCACGAAGTTCGACCAGTGTCCTCCGGGGACGCTCGCGCGCCTCCTCGTTCCTCCGAGCCCGCCCGCGAGCTGGCCCTCCGGCGTTCGGGAGGCGGTCGGAGAGCGGCTGCTCACCGCCTACTTCCCGCACACCCTCCGGGTGCTCGAGAACGCGAAGGGGATGCGGGGGCGGAGCATCGCCGCGCCGCAGTGGTTCTTCAGCGGACTCCAGCTCGTCCCGGGTTCCGCGGGCGGGCGGATCGCCCGGCGGTCGCGTATCCCCGTGGGGGGCTGGGAGCCCGAGTACCCGTTCGAGGAGTACCGGACCCTGATCCATCGGTTGGGGACGCTGGCGCACCGGTTTCCCGGCGAGGACGAAGGATCGTAGCCCGGTCGCGACCCCGTTGGGGCCGACGTCAGCTCCGTGGCCCGGGACGATACTACCCGGCCCGCTTCGCCGTGAACCGGAACCCTTCGGCGTGCGAGCCTTCGCGCGTCACCGTCCACTCTCCGACCACCCAGGTGTGGTCGGGCGGGTGCCACTGAGGGTCGCCCTTCGCAAGGTCGCCCAGCTCCGCTTCGAGGTACTCGTGATCGGTGGCGACCTCCGGCACGAGCGTACCCTTCTGCAGGAGGGTGCCGAGGAGCGGCAGACCCGCCGGACAACCTCGCCACTTGACGGAAAGGAACGACGCGCGGAACTCGGCGTCCTCGAGGACGAGCGTGCGCAGCGGGGCATACGCGGTGCGGCCGTGGCAATCCTTCGGCGGCGTGTCGAGCCGATGGCGCTCGCGCTTCCGCTCCTTGACCACCCGGCGCCACGCCGCGGCGTCGACCCGGTCCGCTTCCCAGACCGTGGACGAATCGAGCTCTTCGGACGAGTCGCCCTCGGCCCCCGCGAGGTCCTCGGAGGCAGCCCCGCCGCCCGAGTCCGGAGCCCCCGGGCCCCGGCCCGACGGTCGGCGGCTCGTCCGCCCGACGGCGAGGCTGTAGGCGAGCGCGGCCCCGCTGACGTTCCCCACCGGAGGACGGATCTGCAGTTCCTCGCACTCCGGGTACCGGTTGGGGTGCAGCACGATGAACGGTCCCGTCTCGGGGCCATGGAACAGCTGGGAGAGCACGTCATTGAGGGTCGCCACCTGTCGTCGGATCGCGAGCTCGCTCAGATGGACGAGCGGTACGGGTCCCTCCTTGTCTCGGCGGCGAGCGGCCAGGTCGTCGAGGATCGCCTGGGCGACCTCCGCGCGGATCTGCTGGATCGCGGAGCGCGCCACCGAGGTCTCGGCCGGGCGCTTGCGCCGCAGGCTTTGCCGCACGCGGCCCCCGAGCGAGCCCGAGCGCGACGCCTGGGCGTGGAGCGAGCCGAGCCGAAGGTTGAGCCAGGGTTGGAGCCGACCCCCGCTGACCCGGGAATCGGCGAACAAACCGGCCCAGCTGTCCGCCATCCGTTCGGACCAACCCTCGTCGCGAGGGCTCTCGAGATACCATCGGTGAACCTGGTCCCGCAGGAAGGCGCCCGCGCTCAGCGGGTCGTCGACCTCTTCCTTGACCCGGGACATCAGGAGCTCGGACTGGTGCGCGATCGCGGAGAGGAGGACCGGGTCACCGCGCGCGGCCTCGAGCAGCTCGGGGAACCGCTGGGCGTTCAACGCGAGGATGTTGAACCGCTCCATCGGGTTGGTCCGAAGGAACTCCTGGAGTGCCGCCGGTCGGAGCGCACCGCCGATTTCCCGAGCCGAGGGAGCGAGCCCGCCCGGTCCGGCGACCAAGGGCGGGTCGGCGGCGCGCGAGGGCGAGCCCGCCTCCGTGGTGCCGTGGAGCACCCCGGGTGGGGTCGGGTCGTCCGGCCCGGACGGGGAACCCAACCGGCCTAGCTCTCGCTGTCGGTCGGTCCGCTCCTCGTCGATCCGAGCGCGCTCGACGGCGCGCCGCTGTTCTCGGTCGCGCCATATGCGCGCCGCATCGGAATCGTTGGACATCTCGGAGGGGAGGCGCCTTCCCCTGACGAAAAAATGGGTCGCTCCGGCGCTTAAGGGTTTGGTAGTTCCGTGCGGTTCTCGGTGGGTTTCTCGCCTCCGACGCGTGTCCGCGGACGGCCGTCGGAGCCGCCTCGTGCAACGCCTCTAGCCGAGGCCGATGCGCCAGGCCTCGGGAACCTTTGCCGGGTAGACCACGTCATCGGCGCCGAGGAACTGGGCGAGACGCCGCAGCTGTTCCGCCACCTCCCGTCCCACCTCGGGACCCTCGGGCCCTCCGGCTTCCGCGTGGAGACCCTCGACGATGAGCCGGCGGTTCTCCCGGTCCATCCGCGGGGCGACTCGGCCCACGAAGCGGTCCCCACGAAGGATCGGCATCACGTAGACCCCGTACTTGCGCTTCTCGCGCGGCACATAGTTCTCGTGAGCGAACTCGAAGCCGAAGAGTCGCTGCACCCGTCCCCGAAGGCAGACCAGATTGTCGAACGGGGAGAGGATCGTCGTGCGGGGTTCCCACCGG
>JASHWZ010000053.1 GCA_030043865.1 Thermoplasmata archaeon
CCTTCCCGTGGCCGAGGGGATCCGATGGGCGAATCACGGGCTCACGGTCATCGGCACCGGGGGGGACGGCGACGGGTTCGGCATCGGCGCGGGGCATTTCGTCCACGCGATGCGGCGGAACGTCGACCTCACGTACGTGACGATGGACAACCAGATCTACGGGCTCACGACCGGTCAAGCGAGCCCGACGTCGATGATGGGCCAGAAGACCAAATCGACGCCCACCGGCGTCATCGAGCACCCGATCGACCCGATCGCGCTCGCCCTCGCGAGCGGGGCGACGTACATCGCGCGGGGCTTCTCGGGCGACGTGAAGCAGCTCACCGACCTCGTCGCCGGCGGGATCCAGCACCGTGGCTTCGCGTTCGTCGACGTCTTCAGCCCGTGCGTGACGTACAACAAGCTGAACACGTTCGACTTCTTCCGCCAGCGGGTCTACAAGCTCGAGAGCGCGGGGCACGACCCGAGCGACATCGTCGCCGCGTGGCAGCGCTCGCTCGAATGGGGCGACAAGATCCCGATCGGGCTGTTCTACCGGACCGAGCGGCCCACCTACGAGGACCTCGAGGAGGTCCTGAGCGCGGGCCCGCTCGCGCGCCAGCCGGCGGGACTGAAGGGGCACGAGAACGTCCTCGACGAGTTCGTCTAGGGCGGTCGACGGCGCGCGCCGAGCCTACGTGCGCTCGAACAGGTACGCGTCGCTCTCGTGCCAGAGTTCGTCGAACGTCGACGGGTCGGCGAGGAGCGGCGCGGGCGAGAACGCCCCCCAGAGCACGGTGTTGTTGCCCGTGACGATCACGTAGCCGACGTCGAGCGCGGCCATCGCCGAGAGACCGGACGCGTTCAGGGTCGCGTTCGTGAGCTGCGAGACGATGACCCGGTAGGAGGCGTTGAGCCACTCCCAACCGGGAACGAGCGGATAGAGGAGCACGAGGTCGGCCGCATAGCCCGGTAAGAACCCGGCGGCGCTCCCCGGGGCGATGAGGACCCGGGATCCCGCGGGGAGCTGGGCTCCCGCGTACTCGAGCAGGGCGAGGTCCGCGGCCGAGACGTTCCCGAAATCCCGGTAGAGCTCCGAGAGCACCGGCGGCAGTTCGGTCGGGGTCAGCGCCGCGCCCGGCACGACCAGCACGAGGACCAGCAGCACGATCACCGCGGTCCGACCGACCGGTGCGGTCGCCGCGGGACCCGAAGGACGGCGAGCGACGGGGGCGTCGGAGACCGGGGCCCGTACTCGGGCGACCAGCCACTCGACGAGCAGGACGAGCACCGTCCCCGCGATCAGCGTGTACAGCGCGAACAACCAGATCGACAGCTCAGCCGCGTTCGTGATGTCGGCGAGCCGGACACCGGGTCCGAAGCCGTCCGACCCGGCCCAGAGCACGCCGAGCAGCACGATGAGCACGAGCGCGGCCGCCGCCGCGAACCGGCGGAAACTGTCGAGGTAGCGTCCCACGGCCGACGCGCGGGGCACGAGCAGCAGCAGGGCGAGCCCGACCGTGAGCAGGATCGCAAGCTCGGCGCGGAGCCAGGGAAGCGGGGACAGCCAGACGTCGTTCGGTCCGAAGAGATACGGGTCGATGCTTCCGACGAACTGGGGCGAGGTGATCCCGACCGTCGACCCGGCCGGGGCGGCACCGGCGCCCGGCGTGAGCCCGGGGCTGTTCCATCCCTGGACGAGGACATAGAACGTCGGGATCAGCGCGACGAACGCGGTCGCCAGCGCGAGGGCCCAGCGCGCGAGCCACCGCACCGCCGCCCCGGCGAACGCCGGACGGGCGAACAGACCGGCGAGCAGGAGGGCGGGGAGGAGCCACTCGGCCCCCACGGGGTTCAGAGCCGCGGAGTACCCGACCAGGAGACCGAACGCCGCCGCGTCGGGGGCTCGCGGCAACGAGCCGCGCAGCCAGTCGAACGACCGGCCGGCGAGGAAGAGGACGAGCGGGAACGCGAAGACGAAGTCGTTGCTGCCCGCGACGAGCACGCGCGTCCACGAGCCGACCGCGGCGAAGAAGACGGCGAGCGCGACGCCCGCCCACTCCGACCGGAACGCCCGCCGCCCGAAGACGTAGGCGCCGAGCGGTACGAGCGCGAAGAACAGGGGCGTGACGAGAAGGCTCGTTCGGGCCGGCGGAAGGGAGAACAATAGTTGCGCCCAGCCGAGCCAGACGGTCGTCCCCTGGGGGTACAGGAGCCCGACCGCAGCGTACGGGCGGAACGAGAGCGCGATCGAGTGGTTCCGAACGAGGAGCGAGACGTAGAGCGTGAGGAGGCTCGAGTCGTAGGTGTTGCCGGTCGGGATGGGGAGGGCCACGGCGAGCTCAAACGCGAGGAGGAGCGTCGCCGTCGCCAGCACGAGGCCGACCGGCAGCGGGGGCGCCTCGAGGAGCGCGCGGGCCTCCGCCCGGACCGTCGGCCGATGGCGGCGGACGACCACCCACACCGCGAGCATGACGGCCGCCGCGGCCGGCACGCCGAAGGCGAGCGCGGACGTGAACGCCCCGAACGGGAGGGCCGCCGCGAGGAACATCGCGGCTCCGCCGAGGTAGAAGTCGAGGAGGAGGCGCTCGACCGGCTCGAGCGTCCGCCAGGAGGAGACCCAGCGAGCGCCCACCGCGCGGGCGAGCTCTCCGACGACCACGGAGGCCCCGGCCCACGCCACCAGACCGAGCGCCCACGCGGCCCCGGCGGGGCCGGGCAGGGACACGGGCGCCCATCGGAGCGTTCCCTATTAGGACCGTTCGTCCCGGGCGCTACGTATTTACCG
>JASHWZ010000054.1 GCA_030043865.1 Thermoplasmata archaeon
CAGTTCATCGACCGGAGCGAGCTCCTGAACCAGTTGGGCATCACCGGCGAGGAGCTGATCGAGGTCGGGATCATCGTCGGGACCGACTTCAACGACGGGGCGGCCGGCTACGGTCCGAAGAAGGCGCTCAAGCTCGCGCAGGAGCACCTCGGCTTCCGGGCGACGATGGAGAAGGTCGGGATCGACTCCACCGAGGCCGAGGAGGTCGCGGAGATCTTCCGACACCCGCTTGCGAGCGACGTCACGACGCCGTCGTTCGGGCCGGTCGACGAGGACGCGGTGCGCCGGCTCCTGGTCGATGGGCACGGCTTCGCCGAGGAGCGGGTCCGGGCCGCGGTCGCCCGGGCGCGTCGTCGACCCGCGGCCGGCGCCACCCCGACCGAGGTCCGCGGACACCAGACACTGCTGGAAACGTTCGGGGGTCCACCGGAATGAGCCTCTACGAGTGCGTGCCGAACTTTTCCGAGGGACGCGATGCGGCGCGGGTCCAGCGCCTCGCGGCCGCCGCCCGCGCTGTGGCCGGGGTCACGGTGCTCGACGTCGAGTCCGACGCCGCCCACCACCGGTCGGTGATCACCCTGGTCGGAGCGGGCGAGCCGCTGCTCGACGCCGTGTTCCAGATGATGACGGTCGCGACCCGCGAGATCGACCTTACGAAGCATCACGGTGAGCACCCTCGGATGGGCGCGACCGATGTGGTTCCGTTCGTGCCGCTGGGCGACTCCACGATGGCGGACGCCGTCCGGCTCGCCGAGCGCCTCGCGGCCCGGGTCGGCAAGGAACTCGAGATACCGGTCTACCTCTACGCCGCCGCGGCCCGTCGGCCCGAGCGTGCCGACCTCGCGAAGGTGCGGGAGGGTCAGTTCGAGGGGATCCGGGAGACGATCGGCACCGACCCGACGCGGGCGCCGGACTTCGGCCCCGCGAAGGTCCACCCGACCGCTGGCGCGGTGGCGATCGGCGCGCGGCCCGTGCTGATCGCGTACAACGCTTACCTGACGACCCCCGACGTCTCCGTCGCGAAGCGGATCGCCAAGGCGGTCCGAGCGCGTGATGGGGGTCTTCCGGAGGTGAAGGCGCTCGGCTTCGAGATCCCGGATCGCCATCGAGCCCAGGTGTCAATGAACCTGACCGACTACCGGAAGACGCCGATCCACCGGGCGCTCGAGGCGGTGCGACGAGAGGCGCAGCGGTACGGCGTCGGCATCGAGGAATCGGAGATCGTCGGCCTCGTGCCGGAGGACGCGCTGTTCGATGCCGCGGAGTACTACCTCCAACTGCACGGATTC
Source organism: Thermoplasmata archaeon (assembly GCA_030043865.1). Lineage (GTDB taxonomy): Archaea > Thermoplasmatota > Thermoplasmata > Lutacidiplasmatales > UBA184 > Lutacidiplasma. Next base: position 1,290 of record JASHWZ010000054.1, read on the forward strand.
CGCCGCGACGCCGTGCTCGAGCGCCGAGTACGGGCGGTGGAGGCCGCGGCGAAGGGTGGGGAGACCCTCGCCGGCTTCACCGACCGGCTCGCCGCCCGGACTCCCACGCCGGGCGGGGGCAGCGCGGCCGCCGCGTCGGGAGCGCTTGCCGGCGCTCTGGGGGAGATGGTGCTCGCTTACTCCATCGACCCGAAAGCGCCGGACGCGGCGCTCGCAGAGATACGGGACGCGCTCACCGCGGGCCGGCGCCGGTTCCTTTCGCTCGTTGTCGAGGACTCGGCGGCGTACGAGTCGGTCCGCTCGGCCCGACGCGCTCGGAAGGACCGGCCAGGGGATGCCCCGACCGAGGCGGCGTACCTGACGGCGGTCCGGGGGGCAGCGGCGGTCCCGCTGGAGACGGCCCGTCTTGCCCAGGAGCTCGCGGTCCGTCTCGAGTCGATCCGTGGCCGGACCAAGCTCGCGCTCGCGAGCGACCTCGTGACGGCCCTTGCCCTGTTCCGGGCCGCGACGGAGGGAGCGCTCGCGAACGTCGCGACGAACCTCGACGACCTTCGGGCGGCCGGTGCGCCGACGGCCGAAGTTGAGGCCGAGCTCGCGCGCCTCCGTCCGAAGGGGTAGCGGGTGTGCCCGACCCTCCCGAAGCGGAGCACGCCGTCCGGCCCGCGGTCTGGGTCAACTGCGCAGTCTCGGTGGACGGGCGGCTCGCCTATGCGGGCGGTCGTCGCGCACGCCTCTCCTCGGCGGAGGACCTCCAGAGGGTCCAAAAGCTACGGGCCAACTCGGACGCCATCCTCGTCGGCGTCGGGACCGTGATTCACGACGACCCGTCGCTCCGGGTCCATTGGGACCTCCTCGGCCAGCCTCCCGGACGGTCGCCGACGCGGGTGATCGTCGACTCGTCCGGACGCACGCCCTCGACCGCGCGGGTCCTCGATGGGTCGGCGCCGACGATCGTGGCCACCTCGGAACGGTGCAGCCGCACGTTCCCGTCGGGCATAGAGGTAGTCGTCGCGGGCGCCACGCGGGTCGACTTGGCCAAGCTGTTCCTCCGCCTTCACGAGCTCGGGGTCCGACGGCTGATGGTGGAAGGCGGGGGGGAGATCCTCGCGAGCGTCCTGCGCGGGGGACTCTACGACCGGCTCACGATCTACTACGCGCCCGTCCTGATCGGCGGGGTATCCGCCCCGCCGCTCGCGCGAGGCGATGACCCCGTGGACCCGGAGAGCGTTACACCTCTGCGACTCGTCTCAATTGAGCCGACCGGAGAAGGGTACGTCGCGACGTACGTCCCAGCGACCCGAACCGAATTGCAATGAATTGGCCCGTGCGCCATCCGCTTCAAGATACACGATCGCTCTCGATCAAGGTGTGCCTCGCCGAACTCGGGACGCACCGTGCGCGCGTCGCCCGATCCCGTCCATCAGGCTCGCCCCGGGGGCCCAGGCTACCGACGGCGCCAGCGAAGATACTGGACCACGCCGACGGTCCCGCCCAGTGCGACGCTTAGGCCTGTCACCGACAAACCCCACATCCCGACGACCGAAGTCGCGGTGGGAGGTAGTCCGGGACTTCTGGCGGCGTGCATGATATCTTCGACTGGATAGACCTCTACGGAGCTGCACTCCGAGCGCGTACTTGCCCCGGTAGATGTTTCCTCCGTGACCGCGAACCCGTAAGTCCGGTAGGCCGACAGGCCAAGGACCGTGAATCTCGAGGCGTCGGGTCCGGCAAAGTAGGACGCCGAAGCTGGGCCAGCACACGCGCTCGATGCCCAAACGCCGATAGTGCTTCCCAAGTCATCCGCCGATATCGCCGGTGAATCCGCCCAAGCTACCGTGACCGTGAGTTGCTGCGTAACGGCCACGGAAATCTCGGGGGCCGTCGGTGCCCCTACGAGCCAATAGACGGTGAGCGTCGACCCGCCTGGTTGCAGGAAGGCCCCGGTCGTGTCGTTCGGACCGACAAATTCGAAGGAGGATGAGGTATCGTTCGGATAGTCGGCAGCGTTGTACCCTAAGTCTGCGCTCGTGATGTATTGATTGAGCCAGGCCGAGTTGTTCGCATACACCTCGTCGAGGTCCAAAGGGTCGACGAATAGAGATTGGTGGTCGGCAGCCCCGTTCGGAGCGGGCTCGGCGGATGAGGAGTTATCGATACCCATGTTGAAACCGTTGAGGTAGAATCCGCCACTATCCGGTATCGCCCCGGATATCTCATCGGTCGTCCCCAGAGAGCCAGTTGACTCAACAGACTCCCAAGTGTCCCGGTCGATGTTCGAGTACAACCAAAAGCGCTCGACGTGGTACGTCGCGTCGGACGTGTAACTCCCATCGTTGGTCGCGATTCCCCAGCCGAGGGTCGTGCCGTTCGGAAGTTCTTCGTAGAAGTAGGCCTGATTGTTCAAGTCGTCCCCGGTCAAGAACGGGATCGTCTCCGAAACCACTACTCGTTGGGAGAGAGTGTGCGTGGTGTCGTCGAACTGAAATATCCACAGGGCCGCCTCCCCTCCTGACTCGCTCACGTTGACGTTCTCGTTCTCCACGACTGTGTTCACCGTCGGATAGTAGTCCCAAGAGTTCCAGCCGACAAACCCATCGTCGAAGGCCTGCGATTCCACCGAACCACTTGGCGACCAAATGTTGAGAACATAGATCGTCCCGATTGGTCCCCGGCTTCCGAAGGCGATGTCGCCCTGAAGGTCGCAGACACTGGCGCTCACTTCGGCGTCATCGGTCCCCACGAATAGGCTCGGAATCGTACTGTTGTGGTTCACGGCGAACGTGTGGTTCGTGAGCCAGTATTCCTCCGCCCCCATCCCTCCGCTGGGCCACTCTCCCGTCGTGTACAGCATAACGACCTCGCCCGCCGGGTCGATATACGGAAACAATGTCTGCGGTGCGTTCCAGGCCGTGAGATTGAGCCACCCTGGCTCAATGACCGAGTATGTCGAGGTGTTGAGGTTGTACTGCGCGAGCGCACCGGAAATGTTCAGGTAGTAGGCCATGAGATCCGGGTTGGACAGATTCGTTGTGACTATGGGGTCGTTGTAGTCGTCTTTCACGACGCGGAATCCGAGCCCGAGGTTGGGGAGACTGTAGTTTTCGAAATCGATCTGGTCGCACGAAGTCATCCACGATGGAGCGGCCGACGTAACATTCGGGCACGACAGGGCATCGCTTGAAGGCGTGGGCCCGACCGTACCAATCGCCGCCGGCGAGAAGAGTGGCAACGCTGCTAAGACGACAAGGCCCGAGATCAGGAGAGCGTGCCAGCCCATTGGGTCTCCGGGAACTCCGCAACCCGTCGACTCCCACGACTGCCAGCGAGGTCTATCGCGGAGTTGTCGGGGCTAAGAGTCGAGAAAAAACTGTTGCGCGCGGTTTATCCACTTTGCGGGGCAGGCGGTGCCCATCTCGAAACGGGCCTCCCGTTTTCGAGCCGTGGGACCGTGACGCCCTCAGGCCTCCGAACCCTAGTTCGTGTTTCTAGCCGTGCGCAACCGATTGGTCGAGGAGGGGCGAGTCTTCTTGACGGCTCGTTCGAAAATCCTCCGCGGTCCCGGGGCCCCCTCGGCGAACCTCGCGGGTGCGCACCCGTTAAGCCCGACGGCGACTCCCCGCCGCCCGAGGCGCCCCGATGAAGCTGGTCCACTTCACGCTCGCCGACCAGTTCCACTTCGGGATGATGACGGACGCCAACGAGTTCATCGACCTCGACACGGCCTGCCGCGATTACTTCGGCGTCAATCCTGTGAAGGGAGCGGACCCGAGCCGCTTCCGCGACATGCAGCAGTTCTTCCAGGGCGGGGCCGAGTCGGTCCAGATTACGAAGAAGATCCTCGAGTACATCGACCGGCGGCGGAAGATGGGGTGGACGCCGCGCGCGGCGACGGGTGCGCGGTTCCTCTTCAAGCCGGAAGAGGGGATCAAGCTGCTCGCCCCGGTCGTGCGGACCGCAAAGGTCTACTGCCTCGCGGGGAACTCGCGCAGCCACCTCACCGAGCAGAAGAAGGAGCTGCCGAAGCAGCCGTACGTTTTCACCCGGTTCTTCAACAGCCTCGTCGGACCGAGCGAGTCGCTCGTGCTGAACCCCGCGGGCACCTTCCCGGACGTGGAGCTCGAGCTCGCGGCCGTGATCGGCCAGCACGGTAAGCACATCCCCGAAGCGAAGGCGATGGAGTACGTCGCGGGCTACACGGTCGCGTTCGACATGGGCTACCGCGACCTTCAGTACCCCGCGGGCGGACCGATCGACTGGGTGATGGGCAAGGGGTTCGACGCGACCATGGCCGTCGGGCCGTGGGTCGTTCCGAAGGAAGAGGTCGGCGACGTCTACCCGCTCCGGATGGAGCTCAAGGTGAACGGGACCGTGCGCCAGGCCGGCGACACGAACGACTACGTCTTCCGGATACCCCAGATCCTCGCCCACCTCTCGACCGGTATCTCGCTCGAGCCGGGCGACCTGATCTCCTTGGGGAGCCTGGGCGGAGTGCCCGGCTTCGAGTTCGGGAACGAGAGCCGAAAGCTGAAGGCCGGGGACTCCGTCGAAGGCGCGATCGAGAAGATCGGGCGGCTCGTGTCGACCGTCAAGGCCGAAGCGAAGCCTCTCCCCGTAGTACCAGGAACAGCGCCTGCGACGTAGGGACCTCGCCCGACCCTCCGGCGGTTCCCGTGAGGCCCCCGCCCGGGAACGGGTACCGGACGTCGGCCGTGAACTCGACCGGGGTCCGCGCGTCCGGCGCCGAGGGGAGCACCGCATCCCGGAACGGGTCGAAGTCGTCGAGTCGGTCCCGGGTCAGCGGGACGGCCCGGAACCCGGTGCCCCCGTGGATCGACCCCGGCAGCCGGATCAGCCGATGGATATCGGTCGTCACCGGCGCGTCGGTCTCTCCCTGTACCTCGATCGAAGCCTGGGCGACGATGGCTTGCAAGAGCTCCTCCGGCACCCCCTTGGGAAAGACCTCGAGCGAGAGATGGGCCTGAATCCGTTCGGCGCCTCCCTCGTCGACCAGCATCTTCGCCCACCGCCGAGCCTTCGCGGCGG
>JASHWZ010000055.1 GCA_030043865.1 Thermoplasmata archaeon
GTGGTCACCGGTCGCGCCTGCACGATGTAGAGCGACTCGCGGTCTCCGCACCATTCGACGTCCATCGGACGCCGGTAATGCGACTCGATGAGCCGGGCCAGCGAGACCAGCCGGGAGAGCCGGTGGTCCGAGAGCTTCTGCGCGCTCCGCTCATCGGCCGGGACCGGCTCGCGTCGGTTCCCCCCCGCGTCATCGCGGACGAGGCGAACCTTCTGTTCGGATATCTGTTTGTGGACGACCTTCTGCGACGCTCCGTCGATCACGTAGTGGTCGGGGGTCACCTCGCCGCCCACGATCGCTTCCCCGAGCCCCCAGCCCGCCTCGACGATCATGTGGTTCTCGCCGGTGTTCGGGTCGCGCGTGAACAGGATCCCGCTCACCGTCGCGTCGACCATCTTCTGGATCAACACGGCGAGGCGCACCCGGGAGTGCTCGAACCCCTTCTTCTGCCGGTAGACGAGCACCCGCGGCGTGAACAGCGACCCCCAGCACCGGCGCACCCCGGCGAGGATCGCGTCGACGCCGGTGACGTTGAGGTAGGTGTCCTGGAGCCCCGCGAACGACGCGCCCTCGAGGTCCTCGAGCGTGGCGCTCGAGCGGACGGCCGAGAACCGGACCGAATGCTCCCGCGTGAACGCCTCGTACGCGTCCGCGATGGTCTTGTGCAGCCCCGCGGGGAACTCGGTCTCCTCGAACGCCGCGCGGATGCGCCGGGACGCGGCGTCGACCGTCTCGGGCCGCTCGGCCTGGATCGACCCGAGGGCCGCGGGTATCTCCGTCCGAAGGATCGTGGCGTCCACGAACGCCTGATAGGCCTCGGTGGTCACCACGAACCCGGGGGGAACGGGCAGACCTTGACGGATCAGCTCCCCGAGCTTGCCGGCCTTGCCGCCGACCAGCGGGAGGTCGGACTCGGAGACGTCCTTCAGGTCGATGACCTGCGTCACCTGCCCTCCGCCGGCGTCGGCGAGCGTGCGACGTCGAACGCCGTGAGGTCCGCCGCCGGCGAGTACGGGTGGATCACCCGAACCTCCTCGAGCGTCCACTCCACCGGACCGCCGAGAGTGCGCACGATCGCATCCCCTCTGCGTCCCCGCTCACGTCGGGGGGCGACCTCGTAGTAATGGAGGTGTCCCGCGCGCGCGACCGTCCGCGCCACCGAGGGTAGGTACTTAATCCCTTCCAGCGGGAGGTTGAAAATCACCCGGTCGACGGGCTCGGCGGTCCTCGAAAACACCTCGACCGGCGCCTCGCGCGCCGTCACCGGCACCCGGGACGCAAGGCGGGCCACGGACGCGCGGAGGAGGACGAGCGCGTCGGGGTTCGCGTCGACGGCCGTGATGGACGCGGCGCGGGCATGCCGCGCGATCGCGAGCGAGAACGGCCCCACGCCACAGCAGAGGTCGTAGACGCGCTCACCGCGTCCGACCGACGCGGCGACGCGCGCGTGCTCGCGGGCGAGGCGCGGCGAGAAGTACGCCTTCTCGAGGTCGACGTCCAATTCGATGCCGTTCTCCCGGTGGCGGCTCCGCCAACCGCCGGCGCCGGCGATCGTCTCGATCGAACGGCGGCGGTCGGCGCCATGGACTCCGTGATCGGCTCCGACGATCCGCGCGCCGGGAACGAAGTCGAGCAGCGCCCGACCGATGTCGGCAGCGTAGGGTGTCAGTTCCTCGGCCAGCCGGACGAGGACCATGTCCCCTACCACGTCGAAGGACCGGGGCAACTGCGCGGTCGGTTCGGGCGGCAGGTGCAGGAGCTCCCGGTAGTCGCTCGGACCGCGGGCCCGACGGGGACGGAGCTCTCGCTCGACGACCTCGCCCCATTGTGACGGGACGACCACCCCGTCGAGCAGGGGGAACGCGACCCAATCGCCCTCGTGGAGGACCTCCGCGTCGTCGCGGATCACGCCCACCGACCGGAGCGCGCGGCGGGTCTCCTCGCCCTTCGCGCGCGGCACCCGGAGCGCGGTACCCTTCATGCGGGCGCCGGCCGGTTCGGACGGAGCAATCGGGGCAGGACGTCAGCGCCGCGACCGTGACCGAGCGTGCCCGACGCGGCCGAAGTCTCCCCGAACTTGCGAGGGACGCCGGGCGCCTCGGGTACGACGCCGGCTCCGGCGACCAGGAACGGAACCGGGTCGTCCGAGTGACCCTTGAGGATCGCCGGCGTCGCGTGGTCGGCGGTGACGCCGATGCGGTACGTCGCGAGGTCGAGACCGTCCAGGAACGGCCCGAAGAACGACCGGTCGATCGCCTCGATGACCTCCCGCTTCGCCACCGCGTTCCCATCATGGCCCGGCTCGTCGGGTCCTTTCAGGTGGACGTAGACGAAGGGATACGTCGCGATCAACTCGCGGGCGACGCGCGCGCGCTCCCGGTACCCCGACTCCCGATCCGGTCCCATCGGCCCGACGTATCGGTCCGCCAGCCCCAAGATCTCCGCGATCCCTCGCTCCACTGGCATCTCGGTGAGCGACGCCCCTCGGAGTCCGTACCGTTTCTCGAATGGCACCGGTGGGTGCTCGGGCAACGCGCCCGCGTTCCGGACCAGCAGCGAGTTCGCGATCTTCTTGCCCGCCATCGCCCGCCGAGCGTTCACGGGCACGCTCGCGAGCCGATCGGCCGCCGCGGTGAGAAAGCGGTTCAGCGCGTCGGCGGTCCGGGCCGCCTCCGGGCTCGTGTCCAGGGCACGGACGGTCTGGACGACGGGACGTTCGGGCCGGCGCGCCTGACCCATACCTCCGACCTTCTCGTAGAACGGGTCCGCGTTGGAGACATTCGGGGAGAGACGACCGCCGCTCGTCGGGTGCAGCCAGAGGACCCCTCGATGGCCGACCGTCGCCCGTACCTCGGCCCGGATGCCGACGGCCGCGAGCAGGTCGGCGCCGGTGACGGCCCGGGCGAGCTCCCGCGACTCGCTCGTGGAGAGGTTCCGACCGACGCGCGAGTCGAGGATCACCCCGTCGCCGTCGGCGGTCGCGAAGTTGAGACGGAGGGCCACGTCCTCGGGAGCGAGCGGCACGTCGACCCCGAGGGCCTCCAGTACGCCGCGTCCGGGAGAATCGTGGACAGGGTCGTACCCCAACAGCGCGAAGACGCCCGCGTCCGACTCCGGCGCAACTCCCGGAGCGACCGTGACGATGTCCCCGAGTTCTCCCTTCGCCGCGAGCGCGTCCAGGTTCGGTGTGGCCGCGGCCTCGACGGGGCTGACCCCGCCGGTCGCGGGGTTCGGCCGGTCGCCGAGCCCGTCGAGCACGATCAGCGCGATTCCGGGCGCGCGAGCGAGCGCGTTCTCCGCGTCGGGGGTCATTACTTAATAAGGGGAGGCCGGCCTTGCCTCCCGTTCCGTGGCGCGCCAGCAGTCGGGCCGTTTTAGAAGTTTTGCCCAAACGCCGCCGGGAAAGGCGTTCCTCATCGCCGTCGCCATCCTGATCACGGTCGGCAGCTA
>JASHWZ010000056.1 GCA_030043865.1 Thermoplasmata archaeon
GCCTGAGTGCAGACGATCGTAGGACCCGCGATCGGGGGAAGGCGGTCGGCTCGCATGCGGCCCTGTCCGTCCACCGGGACTCGGACGACACGCTCCTTTCCGAGTCCGAGCAAGGAGATGACGCGCATCACGGATACGTGCACTTCTTCCCCGACGATCACCGTGATCGGAGGGGCGCCGCTCATCCCCTGGCCGGCGAGGTCGTAACCGGCGGCCCGCAGCACTTCCTGGCGTGCCGCTGCGAGCCCCGCGAAGTTGCCCATCGTGTCCCCGGTCACGAAGGCGCCCCGTACTCCCTTCGGGAGTCCTAGGAGTTCGCGAGTCCACTCGATCGCCGTGCGCTCTAACCGCGCGGCGACGGGCGACATCACTTCGAGCGCGCTGTTCTGGTTCCACGCGCCGGCCAGCCAATTGGCCGCCAGCGCGACCGGCAAACCGGCGCCGATGACGAATCCAAAGTAGCGGCCTCCGGCGCTCGCGACGGTCGCGGGAGACCCGAGCTCATCGAGTTGAGCGATCACCCGCTCGGGCGCCTCGCCGGACTCCTCGAGAGGGCGCTCGAGCTGCTGGAGCATGCGCACGGCCTCGGCGTCGGGCGCCACCGGCCGGTCGGCGATTCGTTCCAGGTAGCGGTTGGCGCGCTTCGCAGCGTCCTCGAGGATCGTGGCCATGAGCGACCTCCCGCTCGGGAACCCGTCCCCACGTTATAGACCCCGAACCTTGCTGGACGAACGCCCAACGCGCGACGAAACCTCCCACCCCGTGTTCCTCCGACGGGGTACCGGCCGTACCGCTCGGAAGCTCCGGGGTGGGGGCGTCGGGCGGAGGCGACAACGATGCGCGATGGGTCGGGGCGAACAATTGGACTCCCGGCGGGAGGACCTCCGCGACCGGCGGCTCGACGACTTACGCTCCTCCTCGTCCCTTCTCGCTCGGCAGCGGTTCATGCTTCACGAGACCAAGGTCTTCCAGCTCATCTCCAGTGGACCCGGTGGTAAACTCTTCGTCCCACCGGGGCGGACCGGGGACACCCTCCGGTTCGCCGGGGTCGGTCCCCGTCGAAGTGTAGTCCCGGATCCCGACCACGACGAGGGCGACCAGAGCGGCGAGCCCGCCGAGCACGACCGCTCCGAGCGATATCAGAAAGTCCGCCGACGCCCGGTCCGGGGCGGTCGCACCCAGGGTCCGATAGACCACGACCACCAGCGCGACCCAACCGGCGCAGAACCAGAAGAAGAGATGGAAGTATCCTCGCATGGGGCTTGGGTCCCACTACGTGCTCCTCTCCCTTCAATGCTCACGTTGGGCCGGGCGAGCCGCTCCCTACCTTCGGTGCGACTAGGCGTTCTCGGCCCGAGGCAGGGATCGGCCCCACGCTCGCACTCCTTTGGAGAGCACGAGTGGGACGTTCATCGCGGTCGCTCCGATCCCGGCGACCAGGTAGGTCCAGCCGATCCCGTAGAGCACGATCAACACCCCTCCGATCGCGAGCCCCGCGGGGATCATGGCGTAGCTGCCGGCCTCGTCGGTCGCGAAGAAGCGGCCGAGATACTCGTCGGGGACGGACCGTTGGACCCCGACCAACCAGGTCGTGTTCCCGACCGAGAGCGTCACTCCCGCCACGAGGGTGAGCGGCACCGCGCCGAGCAGGGAATGGGTGACGGCGAGGCCCAGGATGCACAGGCCCGACACCATCCAGGTCGAGGGGATCCAGAGTCCGGGAGACCGATCCAGGTGGAGTCGCCCAGGGAGGACCGCCCCGATCGCGAACCCGGCCGTGTAGGCGGCGACCAGGAGGGAGAAGCCCGTGGCTCCCTCGTGGAGCGCCGTCACCGCGTAGACGACAGTGAATCCGAAGCACATCGTGAGGAAGAAATTCGCCCCCATCGCGATCAGGGTGATGGCGAGCAGCACCTGCTGAGACCGGAGGTACCGCAGTCCCTCCCCCACCTCGCGCAGCAGGGAGCTGTGCGGAGCGTCCGCGGCGGGCGACCGCGGCGCGGCGACCGCGATCACCATCAGGAAGATCATCGTGCCCGACACCGCGAACGTCGCGGCGTTGATCGCGAGACCGATCGACGCCCCGACCGTGAGCAGCACCAGCCCGCCGAGCGGGCTGCCGACGAACTGCGCGACCGTGGTGCCTCCCTGAAGGAGCCCGTTGCCGTCGGCGAGGTCGCCGGCCCGAACGATGCGGGGGATCGCGGCGTTCGTCGCGGGTCGGAAGATCGTGCTGAAGGTCGCGACGACGAACACCGACCCGATGAGGACGACCAGGTTCACCCCGTAGAGCAGGACGTACACCGCCAACGCGGCGAACGTAACGGCCCGAGCGACGTCGCAGCTCATCATGAGGCGGCGGCGGTCAAGCCGGTCGATGAGCGCCCCGGCCAGGAGTCCGAATCCGAGCGTCGGGAGGAACTGGACGATCCCGAGGATCGAGATCGTGAGGGCCGACTGCGTCGCGCTGTAGACCAACCAGATGACGATGATCGAGCCGATCGCCGCTCCCGCGGAGGACGTGACCGCCCCGACCCACAGTCGGAAGAAGTTCGAGTTCTGGAAGAGTCGAAACGGATTGGTCGGGCTGGAAAGATCCGAACTCGACCCACTCGACGGCATGGAACGGAGCAGGTTCTCCTGGCGGGCTAAAGAGCTAGCTCACGAGTGGTCCTCTCGGCGGGTCGAACGGCGCGAGGATCCAGTGGATCTTCACCGAGCGACGACGACCATCCGCGGGTGCGCGAGCGAGGCCGGGCTCCGACGCGTGACGCCTGAGTACGAGCGAACATACTTCCACCCTGCTCGTTCGAGAAGACCCTTCAGCTCGTGGAGCGCGTAGAGGCGGATTGCGACCGCTTGCTTCAGCACCGCCCGCCGCTTCGATCGCACGACTCGATAGTAGGTCCAGTCGGCGAAGGAGACCGAGAGTGCGGGATCGAAGCGTCGTCGCTCATGGATCTCGAAGTCCGGTCCCGCCCGCATCACGCCGGTCGCCTCGTAGTTGCGGAGAATCCAGTCCCGGTTGCTCATTTCGACTACGAACACACCGCCGCGACGTACGATCGACCGCACGGCACGGAACGTGGCCAGGTCCCCCGCTTCCCCGAAATGACCCATCGAGTTGAACACCGAGAGCGCCGCATCGAACGGGGCCTCGCCCGCCCGGTGCAAGCTCCGATCGATGTTTCGATAGTCGGTCCGGTAAAATCGAATCCGCCGATTGTCCAACCCCTGCTCCCGCGCATACGCCTTGGCCCGCGCGAGGAGGGGCGCCGAAAAGTCGCATCCCACCGCAGTGTAGCCGGCCGCCGCGAGGGGCACGATGTGACGCCCGATGCCGCAGGCGATGTCCACCACCCGTCCGTTCGACGGGACGCCTTGGTCGGTGAGCAGGCGCCGCAGTCCCCGGACCTCGCCGAGCGCGGCGGGCTTGAGGCTCTCGAGGAACTCTCCGAACAGGTCGGCGTGCGTCACGAACACCGGGGTCCACCAGTCGTCGTGTGGTCGGCGCATGCGTCGGGCTCGCGGCGGCGTATAGGGCGTACTCCGTCCGAGCCCTAAGACCTCGCATCGTGCGCGGTGCGGGGCGCCGTCGACCGACCTCTGCCCCGGTTCGTTTCGGTCGTCGCGTCCTCCGTGCCGAACCGGGTCGGAACCGATCTCGGACCCCGAGGGAGGAGCGTGTCGATTAATCTCCCGACTCGTTCGCAGTGCTCGGGGGGAGGCGGCGCGTGAAGGTGGAGATCAGCGTCATGTTCAACGTGAAGGACGTCGATCGCTCGGTTCGGTTCTACGAGAAACTCGGCTTCGACCAGCGCTGGGCGTGGAAGGGCGACGACGGCAAACTCGACTATGCCGGGGTCGGCCTCGGAGGTGCCGTGATCGCGCTGGGACGGATCACGGAGAGCGGCGCCACCGGCGGCGAGTACACTGACTATGACCAGTGGGTCAAGGGACCGCTCGGAGGCGGAGTGATCGTGAACGTGGAGCTCCGCAACGTCGATCGAATCTACGCCTTGGCGCGCAAGGCGAAAGCCACCATCGAGTCCCGGATCCGGGATTGGCCGTACGGGCGCGCGTTCACGATCAACGACCCGGACGGGTACGTCGTCAAGTTCCTACGGTCGAAAGGCGAGTTCGCCTAATCGGTGCCGGACGGAAGCTCTCCGATGCTGCCGACCGTCGCGCCCTAGTTCGGTCGAGTCTTCCGGCCGCCGCGGGCACCGGCGCGGGTCTGCGGGGGACGGGGTCGAAGCGTGCGGCCCCCGACCAGCGCGGACTTCGGGGGCGGCCAACGGCCATGGAGCACGCGACGGGCGATCCAGAAGGTCGTCGGCGGCTCGATGTCCAGCTGCCAGAGCATCGCTTCGACCTCGCCGAGGTGGAGGAGGTGCTCGGTGAGGCACTGGGCGAGCGCGGAGTCCCTCGTGAGTCGGATCGGATACTTCCGGGTCGCGACCCAGACGGCGGGTCGCGCGAGCTCCTCGGGCGTGTTCCACTTCTGGAACCGCACATCGCCCATCGCCCGGACCTCTCGAAGCCGCTTTCGAACGGCGGCGATGCTCGTGTACTGATCCGGGGGGATCCGCATCACTTCCCGCATCCACGGCACCTTCCTTCCCTCGCAGAACTTCGTCACGTGCTGCTCCTCGACGTACGCGAGGTGGAGGAAGATCTCGCGGAAGGAGAGCATGCTGACCCCCCGGTCCTTGGTGAATTCCTTCCAGCCGAGCTTCGCCGCGCACTCGAAGAAATCCTCGCGGAGTTCGTGAACGAAGTCCATGAGGTCGATGGTCGTGACCATGG
>JASHWZ010000057.1 GCA_030043865.1 Thermoplasmata archaeon
TGGTCGAGCCACGGGTCGTCGCCGGGTTTCGGCGGACGTTGCCGCCGCGCGAACCGGAGGAACACGGCGATCATCGCCCCCGCCGCCGCACTGCCCGCGAGGATCGCGGCGGCCGCGTACGGCGCCGGGTAGCCGACGACGATCGTGAAGTTCCGCTCCGCTTGCGCGCCCGAGCGGTCGGTCACGTTGAGGTGGACGGTGTACGTGCCGACCGACGCGAAGTAGAGGTGCGCCGTCGACGAGGTCGAGTGGCTATCGTTCACGAACGTCCAGTCGTACTTGTACGGCGGACCCTTGCCGCCGTACGCCGCCGTGGCGATCGTGACCGTGAGCGGTTTCGGGCCGCTCCCGGGCGACGGCGACCCCGCGATGCCGAGCGGCCCGTTGGCGCTCACCGCCGTCAGGAGGGACGCGCTGTCGCCGTACGCGTCCGAGAGCAGTCCCTCGACGTTGTACCCCTGGGCCGCGTAGAGCTCGTGCTGCGCGAACGCGCCCGACCCGGTCGACCCGTCGCCGAAGTTCCAGGAGAACCCGATCGGGTGCGGCCCGCTCGCCGTCAGGTTGCCGAAGATCGGAAACGGCACGAGGTTCTCGCTGGGCGTCACGTTCACCGTGCCTTCCAGCGCGTCCGCCCGCGGGACGAAACCGCCCGCCTCGACCGCGAAGAACGACGGGAGGTTGAACCCCGTCGAGTACGTCGCGTCGAGGTAGGACGTCTCGACCGTCACCTCCCCCGACACGGTGTTGTTCCCGACCCCCCCGCTCGGGACGTAGTACGTCTCCGCGACGGGGCTCCCGTACGCCGAGTGGCCGTCGCCGAGGTTCCAGAGGATCTGGGTGTCCTCGGTGGCGCCCGCCGGCCCCTCGGCGGTCGCCGTGAACCGGACCGTGCCGCCGGACGGGACGTCGAGGGCGGGCGAGATCGTCGCCCCGACCCCGAGCACGAGCCCGGTCGGGGGCTGGACATCGACGAGGAACGCCTCGCTGCCGTTCCCGCCCCCGAGGTCCGAGAGCTGGCCGATGGCGAGGTATTCCCCCGCGACGAGGTACGTCGTCGAGACGGAGTGCCCCGTCGCGGAGTCGCCGTTCCCGAAGTTCCATTCCGTCAGGTTCGCGTTCGCGCCGTCGCCGCCCTTCACCGACGAGAAGAAGTACACCTTCAACGGGGCGAACCCCGAGAGGGTCGACGCGGCGAACGTCGTGTCGAGCGCGGGAGCCACCGTGATGTTCTCGGTCGCCGAGACCGAGCCGTCGACCGTGTCGTTCGCCCACTCCGTCACCGAGTAGTTGCCCGGGTGGCGGAAGATCGCGCAGCCGCACGCAGCGATGTAGGAGTCGTTCGACACGAGCGCGATCGACGGGGCGAGCCCATCGGGCGCGCCGAGACCCCCCGAGACGCGGAAGAGGGAGTTTCCGTAGTCGGCGGGAGCATCGAGCGTCCGCCCGGTCGCGTTCGGCTCGATCGAGAGCGGAGTGGTCCCCTCGCTGCACCCACCGGCGGCCTCTCCCACGCCGACCGCGACGCGGGCGCTGACGCCCGCGTCCGCCGGGTCGGCGGAGTCGGTCGCGACGACCTCCGCGCAGAAGCTGCCCGCGACGTCGTAGGCGTGCTCGGCGGTGCCCGTGACCGGAACCGTGTACGCGCCGTCGCCGAAGTAGTACTGATACGAGTACGGAGGGTCGCCGCCCTGCGCCGCCGCGGTGAAGTCGACCGAGCTCCCGATGGTCGTCGCGTTCGTGGACACCGAGAGCGTCACGTTGAGGGCGCTCCCGCCGACGGTGACCAACACCGGGAGCGAGGTCGAGAGGTTGCCCGAGCTGTCCGCGACGAACGACTGGACGAGGTAGTCCCCGTCGGCCCCGTACGTGTGGCTCAGCACGGTCCCGTTCCAGAGCCCCGAGGTGCCGTCGCCGAACGAGACGCCCTCGAGCGGATACGTGCCCGAGCCGCCCGAGGCGCTCATCGCGACCGAGACCGTCAGCGGCAGGCGGCCGGATCGCGGGCTCGCGTAGACGTTCGTCGACAGGCCGCCACCCGCCAACCCGCCGCCGCGCGCGAGGTCCGGTACGAGCGCGTCGACGATCGGCGTCCCGATGCCGGTGACCGGGTCCCAGCCCGGCCCGGCGGCGTAGCCGTTGTTCCCCGTCTGGATGTCGTGAAAGTCCTTCGCGTAGTCGCTGCCGCGCAGGATCGAGTACAGGCTCGGGTTGAGGAGCCCCAGGCTCTCCCCCGCGGCCTGGTCGGCGATCGCGGCGATGCCGGCCCAGATCGGCGTGCCGACGCTGGTCCCGACGACCGCCGCGATGCCCCCGTCGAGCACGATGCCGACCGGTGTGTCGGCGTCCATCGCGACGTCGGGCACGCCGCGGAGGTGGCCGGGGTCGTCGATCCCCGCCTGCCACCACGGCTCGGGAGCGGGCGAGTAGCCACCCCCCGATCCCCCCTGGTTGCTGCAGCCCGGGCTCGGGGTCCCGCTCGTGTTCCCGGACCAGGCCGTCTCGCCGTCCCAGCTGTTGTTCGCCGCGACGGTGACGACCGTGCCGCCGACCCCGGTGACGTACGCGTCGGAGGCCGGGAAGTTCGTCGCGAGTCCCGACGTGCCGTCCGCGGCGCCGCAATCCCCGGACGCCGCGAAGAACGAGATCCCCTCGGCCGCCCCGAGCTCGAGGACCGGACCGAGCACCGCGTACGACCCGTCGGTGGTCGCGTTGCACGCGACCGAGCACGGAGTGGTCGCGGCGTTGTACACGCCGACATCCGGCTCCCCCCAGCTCATCGAGACCACGTTCGCCGCGTCGTTCGCGACCAGCCAGTCGACCGCCTGGTAGAGCCCGGCCTCCGCGTTCGGCGAGAACGTCATGTCGATCGTCGCGCCGGGCGCGGACGCGCGCGCCCACTCGATGTCGAGCGCGTCCTCGAGCGCCCAGCCCGAGTTCACGCCCGAACTGTTCAGGTCCGTGGAGGTCGGGACCGGATAGAGGTAGTTCACCGTCCCGACGGGGATCGACACGTCGCTCGCGAAGTCCGCGAGGTCGTCGGTCAACTGGGTCTGGCCCTCGCCCGAGGAGTACGCGTCGACGACCGCCACGGTGTACCCCGTCCCGTTCGTGCCGTTCTCCTCGAGCGGAGCGATGTCGTAGACGTCCGCGATCTGGCACGGGGCGAGCGCCCCCGAGATCGACCCACAGCCGGCGGCGTCGGGGGAGAGCGCCACACCGGCCCCGGTCGATGCGACCTCCGGAGCGAGCGGCGTGGCGTTCCCGAGGCCATACGCCCCCGTGACGTCGAGGTCGGCCGGAAGGACCGCCGGCGTCGGGTGGCTCACGAACGTCCGGCCGTTGGCGCCCTGGTAAAGATCGAACGTGGTACCGAACGCCCGCGCGGCGGCGCCGGCCCCTCCCGAGACGTCCACGATGAGCCCATCCGGCTCCGCCGTCGCCGTCAGGCCGTAGCTCTCGAAGTAGTCGCGCGCGGCGGCGACCAGGGTCGGGGCGGCACCGAACTGCTCGGCCGCGGCAGCAGCATCGAGGAAGTGGTGGAATTCGGGGGTCCCCGGGACCGATGCCGCGGCGACGAACGCCGCGAGTCCGCTCGGGTTCCGAGACGGAAGGCCGACCGCGACGTTGATCGGGGCGGACGCGGGCGCCGCTCCGAGCACTGCCACGTTCGGGGGAGGGGTGTAGGCGGGGGCGATTTCGATCGGACCGGTCGACGCCGGCGCCGGGGCGGCGGTCGTCGGCGTGGCGCCCGACGCGGCCGGTACCGCCGTCACGCTGGTTGGGCCCGGCGGGGCGGCGGGCGCCGCCGAGGCGGACGGGAACGCCGCGGCGAACAGGACCACGACGGCGAGCACCGCCGGCAACCACGGGGCCCAGCGAGTTCGCACGGAAACGTCCTCACGCGCCTAGCGATGGCACGTCATATCTCTCTTATTGGCGCGCCGGGGACGCGGTCGCGCGACCTTTAACGGGCTCCGACCCTCCCGGGCGCGGCCACCCGAGCCCGCCCCGCGGGCGACGGGCGGAGCGCGTCCCCACGGGAGGTGTGTCGCACGGCGATCCGGCACGGAGCCCTCGTTCGCGACGGGCGGTCGCTGTACGCCGAGTACCCGTTCCTGCCGGGGGCCGAGTCGCTGCTCGGCGGCGAGACCGTATCGGTCCGGGCGCTGCTCGAGGACCCGTCGTACGACCGGGCCCGGTCGATCGGGCGGGCGCGGGTCCTCGCGGCCGCCGACGACCCCCGGGCGACGCGCGATGTCGCGGAGCTCGACGCCGCGGAGCCCGAGGTCCGGTACCTCTCGCTGCTGTTCGACCGGATCGTGCTCTCCGCGGCCCCTTCGTCGGCCGCGCTACGGCGCTGGGCGGTCGCGGAAGCGAAGCGGTCGCATGGGCGGCTCTCCGAGGTGCCGGTGGAAGAGCTCCTCGAGGTCGCGTCCCGCCTCGGGGTGCCGATCGAGCCCCGGTCCGGCGACCGGGTCGCCTTTCGGCTCGCCGACTACCTCCACTGGGCCGTGCCGATCCGGGAAGCGGACTTCCGCCTCGCCCGTCAGGAGGTCGATCACGGGACGGTGGTCGTCGGCCGGGTTCGGGGCGCGCGGATCATCGAGGAGGCGGTCCGCGGCCGGCTCGCCGTGCCCGTGCCGCTCGCCGAGGACGTGCGGCAGCTGGTGCGGCAGCGGGAAGCCGAGCTCTTGGACGACGTGGCCCGCCGGATGCCGGCGCCGGTGGCGCGGAGCTCCGCCCTGCCCGGACGGGTGCGGCCCGAGCTGTTCCCCCCGTGCATCCGCAAGATGCGGCGCACCCTCGAGGCCGGCGAGAACCTCTCCCACGCCGGACGGTTCGCGCTCGCCGCGTTCCTGCACCGGGTGGGCGCCGACTTCGAGACGATCGTCGACGCGTACCGCGGCGCCCCGGACTTCGACGAGTCGATCACGCGCTATCAGGTCGAGCACATCACGCACCGCGACGGCGGGGTCGGGTACGAGCCCCCCGAGTGCGACACCCTGCGGAGCCACGGACTCTGTTTTCGGGAGGGCGACCCCACGGCGCCGTCGCCGGCGGACCGGGAGCGCGACCCTCGGTGCTTCGACCCCCACCTGCGCCACCCGCTGCAGTACTATCGGCTGCGGGGCGGCCGGGTCGTCGAACGCCGCGCGCCCGACGAGGGGGCCGAGCCTACGGCGCCGGCGGGAGCGCCCGATACGCCCGCCACGCCCGCACGACCGCGGTCGCCTGGCCGGCGATGATCACGTAGAGGAACGCGACGTCGATCACCGTGAACGTGACGCCGGCAACGTGGAACCGGCTCCACGGCTCGGTCGGCGCCCACGGCCACGGGAGCGAC
>JASHWZ010000058.1 GCA_030043865.1 Thermoplasmata archaeon
GTGCGACGGAGCGGGGGCAGGGACGGCACCACCGCGGCGGCCGGGTCCGGCGCCGCGCCGTAGCCGGCGAGCCGGCGGACGACCCGGTGGTAGGCGCGCGTCGCCCAGACCGGCCGTCGGAAGCCGTGGAGCGTGTCGATCCCGCCCGGGAAGAGGTAGTCGAGGACCCCGAGCACGTCGAACCGGGGGGACGGCCAGGAGTTCTCCGTCGTCACCGCATCGCCGTCCGCGGGCTCGAAGCGGCAGGCGCGCACGTTCGGCCGCCCGTTCACGCGCACGAGGCAGCCGGTGCAGTGGCCCACCCCGCAGTACGGGCCGCGGGGCCGATGGTACCGGATCGATCGCTGGAGCGCGGGCCATCCCGTCCGCGCGAGCGCGGCGATGAGGGTCTCCCCCGGCCGCACGTTCCGCGGGGACCGGTCGAAGAGGACGTGACGTTCCGGTGGCCCCGCCATGCCGCGAACCGGCGAGCACCCGCGCCCGACCTATTTAGGGTCCGGGGGTCCGCGCGACGCGGCCGCGGCCAGCGGTGGCTATATAGAAAGCCGGAACTCCGCTCGGCCGTCGCCATGCGGAGCACCGGAGGCTTTCACGGCCGACGGATCCAGAAGACCGGCGGGTCGACGTTCATCATCTCGCTGCCGAAGAACTGGGTCGTCTCCCGGGGGCTTGGCGCGGGCGACACGCTGTTCTTCACCCCGCGGGCCGACGGTTCCCTCACGGTCTTCGCGGAGTCGGGCGAGCCGCCCGAGGCGGAGCGACGCGTCGTCGAGGTGTCGAACGAGCTCGAGGTGGAGCACCTCTTCCGCCGGCTGATCGCCGAGTACATCGCCGGCTACCCGCTCCTCGAGATCCGCACGTCGGGCCGGATGAGCGCGCGCACGCGCGAGGTGATCCGGAGCTTCGCGCAGCGGATGATCGGGCCCGAGATCCTCGAGGAGACGGCGGAGGCCGTGATCCTCCAGGACGTCGTCGGCCAGAACCCGCTCCCGATCCCGTCCGTCATCCGCCGGATGCACCAGATGGTCCGGGCGATGCAGACGGACGCGATGGCCGCGTTCCGGGCCCGCGACACGTCGATCGCGCGCGACGTCATCGAGCGCGACTGGGAGGTCGACCGCCTCCACTGGTTCCTCGAGAAGCAGGTGACGAGCGCGTTGCGCGACGCCCGGATCCTCGTCAGCCTCGACCTGACGCTCCCGGAGTGCTCGACGTACCTGCTCGCCTCCCGCGTGCTCGAGCGGATCGCCGACCACGCGGTCCGGATTGCCGAGACCGTCACGATCCTCGGACGGGAGCGCACGCCGGACCGCCTCTTCGGCGAGCTCGAGCGGATGGCGTCCGCCGCCGCGAGCGCGCTCGCGGACGCCCTCGACAGCCTGGATTCCCGCGACATCGAGAAGGCGAACGCGGTGATCGACGCCGCGAAGCGGATCACGCGCGAGCGCGACCACGTGCTCCACGAGCTCACGACGAAGCGCGGCCGGCTCGCGGTGGGGCTCGCCTACGTGCTCGAGAGCCTCGAGCGGAGCGCGTTCTACGCGAGCGACCTCGCCGAGATCGCGATCAATCGCGCGGTCGAGTCCCCGGCGCGGCTCGACGTCGCGCGTGTGCCGGCGCCGACGCCGGGCGCGTAGCGGACCCGTAGGGTCTGCCCGCCGTTCGTTCCGGTTCGCGCCGGTCGTTCTCGTTCATCGTTCGGACGCGCCGTGCGACCCGAGGGCCGCGTCCACGAGCGCGGCGACATCGTCCGGGGTCGGCACCCGGGGGTTCGCCAGCACCGCGGGCGAGCGGAGCGTGTGGGCGACGATCGCGGAGCGGGCCGCCTCGATCGGGCCGACGTCGACTCCGGCGGCGCGCAACGTCGCCGGGATCCGGGCGACCTCGCCGAGCCGCCGGGCTCGTGCCGCCGCGGACAGCGGCTCTCGGCCGCGCTCCGCGGGCGGCTGGAGCTCGAGCGCGAGCGCCTCGAGCCGGTCGCGCGCGCTCGGTCGGTCGAAGTCGAGCGCGAGCGGCAGGAGGATCGCGACGAGCCGCCCGTACGGGAGGCCGGTGGGCGCCTCGAGCGCCCGGGCGAGCGCGTGGGCGACGCCGCGCTGGGCGTTGGAGGCGGCGAGCCCCGCGAGGGTCGCAGCGTAGTGGAGCGCGGACCGGGCGTCGGGGTCGTCGCTCCAGCGGAGTGCGTGGGCGAGACGACCCGCGACCGTCGTCGCGGCGTCGCGCGCGAAGGCGTCCGAGAACGGGCTCGACCAGGCCGAGAGGTACGCCTCGGTCGCGAGCGCGAGCGTCTCGAACGCCCCGTCCGCGACCTGGTCGGGCGAGAGCCCCTCCGCGAGCCCCGCGTCCACGAGCGCCCACTCCGGCGTGAGGCCACGGTGCGTGATCTCGAGAGGTCGCCCGTCGTCCGCCACGAGGTCGACGGTCGCGCTCGCCTCCGCGCCGCTGCCGCTCGTGGTCGGGAGCACGGCGAGCCGGGTCCGCGGCGGGTCCGGGCACTCGAGGAACGGGGTGAACTGCTCGATCCCGACCTCGGGACGTTCCGCCCAGAGCCGGGCCGCTTTGACGGCGTCGATCGTCGTGCCGCCCCCAACCGCGACGAGCCAATCGGGCACGTACGTCGCGACCTGCTCCTTGAGGCGCTGGACGGTCGCGCGCCAGTTCGCGCGCTCGAGGTTCGAGACGACCTCCACGTGCGTCTCGGACTTGCCAAGCTCCTCGACGACGCGCCGTTCGCCGCCGCGCCGGGCGACGCTCGGGTCGACCACGACCAGCGCCCGCCGAGCGCCGAGCCCGCTCAGCTGCTCGAGGGCGCCCGGTCCCCAGGCGATCCGGGGCGCGGTGAAGAACCCGGTCATCGTGCGCGCGTCCGCGGCGCCGACCGGCTCAGGTGCCGGGCCCCTCGCGGCACCGCCGGCACGCGCCGGTCGCAGAGAACGCGATGCCGTCGACGCTCCATCCGTCGGGGTGACGCGCCGCGAGCTCGCTCAAGAGATGACGGTCGAGCTCGCTCAACTCGATCGCCTGGATGCGCCCGCAGTGGCGGCAGACGATGTGCGCGTGGGGCTCTTCCCCGAGGTCGACGCGGACGACTCGCTCGAGCGCGGGGGGCGGGCGCCACTCGGGTGGCAAGGCGCGGCGTCGGGGAGCGCGCGGCCGCGTTCGCTTCACGGGCCGGGCGCGCGCCATCGGAGCGAGCGACCGCGCCGTGATATTTAGGGGGCCCGGAACTCGGGGTTCCCTCGGCGAAAGGCTGAAGCGGCCGTTCGTGACCTGCTCCCCGTGGCGTTCGCAGGGCTCCCGCCGCTGCCGTCGCCGCACGTACGCATTGGCGTCGGTGGCGTTCTGATCCGGGACGGACGCGCCCTCGTGAACCGCGCGGTGTACCGCGAGCGCTTCACGATTCCCAGCGGGTACGTAGAGCGCGGAGAGTCACTCGAAGCGGCGCTCGTCCGGGAATTCGAGGAGGAAACCGGTGTGACGGTGCGGGTCGGGCCCCTCGTGCTCACCCGGCACAAAGTGCTTAGCTCCGAGGAGAGCGATGTCTACTTCGCGTTCGCCGTCGCCCGGATCGCCGGAAATCCGGTCGCTCGCCCTCCCGAGATCGCGGAGGTACGAGAGGTACCCGTCGTGGAGGTTGACGCGGCGACGTGGATCTCGGAGCTTTCCCGGCGCGCGATTCGCCTCGCCGCGCGTCCAGAGGCCGGCTGGTCGCGCGCAGAGGGGACGGTCGGGGACGCCCCCGGGCTCGTCACGGAAGCGTACCATCCGTGAGGAGCGCGGAGGGTGCGGGGAGAGGGATTTGAACCCACGAACCCCTACGGGACCAGACCCTGAATCTGGCGCCTTTGGCCAAGCTGGGCGATCCCCGCGCCCGGCGTTGGAGCGAGGTCCGGGATAAGACCGTTCGCCCTCGAACGGAGCGCTACGCGGCCGCGGCGCGCGTCGCGGGCATCTTCTCGCCCTCGAGCACGTCGAGCGCCTCGCGGACGGTCGCCTTCTCGTGCACAATCGAGCGCAGCGCCTTCAGCATCGCGACCGGATGGTCGGACTGCCAGATGTTCCGCCCCATGTCGATCCCGTGCGCGCCTTCGTCGATCGCCCGGCGCGCGAGGTCGAGCGCCGCGCGGTCGCTGTCGAGCTTCGGTCCGCCGGCGACGACGAGCGGGACGGGGCACCCTTCGACGACCTTCGAGAAGTCGTCGCAGTAGTACGTCTTGACCAGGTGGGCACCGAGCTCCGCCGAGACCCGACAGGCGAGGGCGAGGTAGCGCGCGTCGCGCTTCTCGAGCTCCTTCCCCACCGCGGTGATCGCCATCACGGGAATCCCCGCCTCCTCGCCTTCGTCGACGAGCTCGCCGAGGTGGACCAGGGATTCGTGCTCGTGCGGAGCGCCCACGAAGACGCTCATCGCGACCGCGGCGACGTTCAAGCGCGCCGCCTCCCGCATCGATGTCGTGATCTTCTCGTTGGAGAGGTCCTCCTTCAGGACGGTGGCGCCGCCCGAGACGCGCAGCACGATCGAGATCGCCGACTGGGCCGGGACGCACCGACGTAGGATCCCGCGGGTCAGCGCGAGCGCGTCGGCGTGCGGCAGCAAGGGGGTGATCGTGGAACGGGCATCCTCGAGCCGGTGCGTCGGGCCCATGAAGTAGCCGTGGTCGACCGCGAGCATCACCGTGTTGTGGCTCGCGGGCGAGAACATCCGCGCGAGGCGGTTCTCCATCCCCCAATCCATCGCCCGTCCCCGAGGGCGCGACGAACCGCCGTCCGCTTTGAGGTTTCCCCCGAGGGACCGGTCAGCTCGCGGGCGCGGGCTCCGCCGTGCGCCGGGAGACCGGGACCCGCCGGTCCTCCTTGACCCGGTTGAGCACGACCTGGGTGTTCGTCCGCTCGACGTGCGGGTCCTGGAGGGCATGCTTGACGAACCGGTCGAGGTCCCGCCGGTCCCGGAAGCGGCCGATCAGGAGCGCGTCGGTCTCGCCCGTGACGTCGTAGATCGCGTACGCCCGGGAGTCCCGCGCGAGCCGCTCCTCGACCTCGCGGAGCCGGCCCTTCGAGATTCGGATCCCCATCGCGGCCCAGAGGTCCCAGCCGAGCTGCTCGTCGTCCAAGAGCGGGATGTAGCCGCGGATGACGCCCTGCTCCTCCATCCGGGCGACGCGCGAGCTCACCGTCGTCGGGGAGATCTTGAGATGGTGGGCGATCTCGCGGTGGCTCCGCCGCGCGTCGGTGTTCAGCTCCTCCAGGATCGACCGGTCCAGTTCGTCGAGGGTGGACGGACGCCGCATGGATACGGTATGGAGAGGAAGAAGTTAAACCACACTGTCAAAAAACTGGTCAAACATCCAAAAGTCATGGGTGAGCCTTGATGTAGGTCGACACCGTCCGCTCCCCCGGAGGAGCCGGTCGTGTCCCCCCAGAAGGCCCGGAAGGAGCCGAAGAGCGTCTCGGACGGAGCGAGGATTCTCGAGCAGCTGAAGGCGGAGAAGGTCCGCTGGGTGGAGCTGTTCTACACCGACGTCTTCGGCGGGTTCAACCAGGTCGACGTCCCGCTCCACACGTTGGACGAGAGCTCGTTCGTCTCGGGAGTCCCCAAGCTGGACGGGTCGTCTGTCCGGGGGTTCAGAGAGATCTTCGAGTCCGACATGCTCCTGATCCCGGACGTCCGCACCCTCGCGACGATCCCGTGGAATCCCGAGGCCGGCGGGACGGCCCGGTTCATCTGCGACGTGCGGATCGGCGGCACGACCAACCCCTACGACCACGACCCGCGCTGGGTCGCGCGCAAGACCGAGCACGTGCTCGACGAGGCCGGGTTCGACCGGTCGTACTGGGGGCCCGAGATCGAGTTCTTCGTCTTCGACTCGGTCCAGCTGATCCCGTCGTATCAGGCGGTGCACGACGCCTGGGCCGGCGCGGGGTATCTCATCAACCACACCGAGGCACCGTGGCAGACCGGCCCCTCGACCGGGACCGTCCGCTTCAAGGAAGGGTACCATCGCAGTCCCCCGAACGACTCGCTGCTCGGGCTGCGGGCCGAGATGTGCAACATCCTCGCCGACCAGTTCCACATCGTCATGGACGCCCATCACCACGAGGTGGCGACCGCGAGCCAGTCGGAGCTCAACGTGCGGTTCGACGAACTCGTCCCGATGGCGGACCACGTCCAAGACGTCCGGTACGTCATCAAGAACGTCGCGCACCGCCACGGGAAGGTCGGTTGCCTGATGCCGAAGCCCGTCTACGGCGACAACGCGATCGGCATGCACACGAACCAGTCGCTCTGGGCGAAGGGGAAGAACACGTTCTACGACGACCGCGACAAGTACGCGGAGGTCAGCCAGACCTGCCGGTACTACGTCGGGGGGCTGATGAAGCACTCGCGCGCGCTCTGCGCGATCACCAACCCGACGACGAACTCCTACCGGCGGCTCGTCCCCGGCTACGAGGCGCCGACGTTCATCGCGTGGAGCCGGGCGAACCGCTCCGCGAGCATCCGGATCCCCGCGTACCACCGGGGCCGGCCCGCGGCCAAGCGGATCGAGTACCGCACCCCGGACTCCTCCGCGAACATCTACCTCACCGAGGCAGCGCTCGCCCTCGCGGGCCTCGACGGGATCAAGAAGAAGATCGAGCCGCCCGCGCCGGTCGACGAGAACATCTACAAGCTGACGCCCGAGCGCCGCAAGGAGCTCGAGATCCGGGAGTTGCCGGGCTCGCTCGCCGAAGCGCTCGATGCGCTGCAGTCCGACCACGCGTTCCTGCGGCCCGCCTTCGCGTCGTCGCTGATCGAGACGTACGTCGAGCTGAAGCGGCAGGAGCAGCTCGAGCTGAACCTCCGGCCGCACCCGTACGAGTTCTACAAGTACCTCGACGTGTAGGGCGACCCTCCGAGCCTCCGACCCCCGCTCCCGGCGTGGGCGCATCCGTTACTACCCGGCGCCCCGTCCGCTCCGCCGTCGCCATGACGATGACGAGCGCCGAACGGGAGTTCCACCGGGCCGTCGCCAAGAACTGCTTCAACCGCGCCTGGGCGTACCTCGACCGGCGGCACCGCCGCGCCGACGAGGACCGGGAGATGCTGCACCTCGCCCACACGGCCCGCTACCACTGGAGCCGCGTCGGGACGCCGACGCACGTCGCGGTCAGCGATTGGCAGGTCTCGCGGATCTACGCCGCGCTCGGGGATGCCGAGATGTCGCTCGAGTTCGCGCGCTCGTCGCTCGACCTCTGCCGGCGCCACCGGCTCCTCGAGTACCTCCCGACGGCGCACGAGGCGATGGCGCGGGCGTACGCGGTCGCCCGGGACGTGCGGGCGGCCCGGCCTCATCTCGAGCGCGCGCGGGCCCTCCTTGCGACCGCTCCCATCGACGACGAGGAACGCGCGGTCTACCTCGCGCAGGTCGCAGAGACGGAGCGTTGGGTCGACCGCCTCCGGCCCGGATAGCGCGGGGCGGCACGGCGGCGAGGGGCGGTCGGGCGGTATCGTGACCGAGGTGACGCTCTTCGAGGGCGGGCGCATCTTCACCGGGCTCCGGTACGCGGAGTCTCTTCTCGTGGAGGACGGGCGGGTCGTCGCGGTCGGAACGTCCGACGAGGTCCGCCGGAGCGCTCCGACCGGCGCCGAACATCGGCCGCTCGACGGTCGCCTCGTAATCCCGGGGTTGATCGACGCCCACCTCCACCTCCCCGACCTGACGCGCCAGCGCGAGGGCCTCGACCTGGGTCACATCAGCTCGATCGACGAGCTCGTCACCGTCGTACGGGAGTGGGCTTCCGGTCATCCCGGACGTGGGATCACGGCCCGCGGCTGGGACCCCGAGCGGTCGGCGAACCGCGCGTGGCCGAGCCGGCACGACCTCGACCGGGCGGAGCGAGAGCGGCCGGTGGTCGTCGTGCACGCGAGCGGCCACGCGGGTATTGCGAACACCGCGGCGCTGGAGCGCGCCGGCGTCCGTCCCGGAACGGCCGACCCACCGGGGGGGCGGATCGGCCGTGACCCGGACGGTCGCCCGGACGGCCGGTTGTTCGAGAGCGCTCTGGCGGAGTTCGTCGGGCGTCCGGACGATCTTCAGCTGCCGGACGCGGCCGCCCTCGGCCGCACGGTCCGGTGGTGTGCCGCCCTCGGCCTGACAACGCTCGGCGCGATGAGCGTCGCCCCCGAGGAGGCAGCGACGTACAGGGCGATGGAGGCGGCCGGGACCCTCCCGCTGCGCGTGCGCGCGTACTTGCACGCGCGCCGTTGGCGGGCCGGCGATCGTCCCTCGTTCGACGCCGCGGACCGGGGCCGTCGGTTCGCGATCGTCGGCGTCAAGACGTTCGCCGACGGCGCGTTCGGGACCCGGACCGCCTGGCTCTCCGCGCCGTACTCGGACGACCCGGGCAACTCCGGCATGCCAGTGGTCGAGGAGGAGGAGCTCGCGGCGATCGCGCACGCGGCCGGGGAGCAAGGGCTGGCGCCCGCGATCCACGCGATCGGGGACCGGGCGGTCGACGCGGCGGCAGCGGCGCTCGAACGGCCGCGGGCCGACGCACCCGCACCCGGGCGGATCGAGCACGCGGCGCTCACGCCCCCGGCGACGTGGCCCGCGCTCGACCGGGTCCGCCCGGTCCTCGTCGTGCAACCGGGGTTCGTCTGGAGCGACCACTGGCTTCGCGCACGCCTTGGGCCGGAGCGCGTCCGCTGGGCGTACGCTTTTCGGACGCTCCTCGGGCGGGGGCTCGTCGTGGCCGGCTCGAGCGACGCGCCGTACGACCCGGTCGACCCGTGGCGAGGGATCCGCGCGGCGGTCGAGCGGGCGGACCCCGCCGGCCGGTCCGCGAACCCGACGGCCCAGGAAGCGCTCACGTTCGAGCGAGCCGTCCAGCTCTACACGGCGAACGGTGGGGTGGCGCTCGGAGAGCCCGGACTCGGGACGCTCGAGGCGGGGGCGCCGGCGGACTTGGTCGTGACGACCGTCCCGACCCTCGACGCGGCGGTGCACGCGGGGGCGACCTCGGTCGGCGAGACGTGGGCCGCCGGTCGCCGCCTGACGACCGGGCCGGACGCGCAAACGGTGTAATCCTCTCCCGTCTCGCCGGCGCGTGGCGGCGGCGACCGAGGTCCCCGAGCTGAAGGAGTTCTCGCCGTCGATGCGAGTCGACGTGCTGGTCTCCGACTGGCGGGCCGGGCTCGACTCCGCGCTCCCGGAAGAGGAGAAGGAGCGGGAGCTCTACGGCCGCGCCTGGGATGCGTACCGCGACGGCGACTATGGCTTCGGACTCTGGTGCTGGCACGAGTGCGACCGTCTCACGAACAACCTCGGTGGGAACGTCCGCGAAGTGACGCGGGTCCTGGGACCCGGCCGGTACTTCGGCTTCTCGCACCGTAAGGCGGTTGCCGCGGCCGTGCCGGTCGACCGGATCTACCGTCCCCGCAAGGGGGACATGAGCACGCCCCGGCCCGACGCGTTCGTGCTGCCGCACTACCAGGTCCTGTGCGTGTACCTCGTCCGGGCGGCGACCGGCGACCCGAAGGCGAAAGCGCAGCTCGACATCGCGCTGCTCGAGCTCGAGGATCGGCGGCGAGCCGACCCGTTCCTCAAGCACTTCGAGACGTTCCGCGACCTGCTCGCGCGGACCTCGAACGTACCTCCGCCGGCCTCGGCGAACTCCCCGGCCGCCGTACCGTCCACGCCCCCCCGGCCGAAGCGGCGAGCGAAAGCGAACTGACCGCGTGGCGCGACCCAACCTTCGTATAGCGCCCGCTCTTCCGCTCGCGCGGTAGGGCGATCGGGCGTGCGGGCGGTCGTGCTGGGCGGCGGCGGGTTGACGGGGCGATGCTCCGTCCGGGACCTCGCGACCGGCGGCGTCTTCGACTCGGTCGTCGCCGCGGACCTCGACGTCGGGCTCGCGGAAGCGGCGGCGCGGGCGGCGGGCGCCCGAGCGACGGCGACCGCGCTCGACGTGCGGGACCGCCCCGCCCTCGTTCGGCTCCTCCAGGGCGCGAGCGTCGTGGTCAACGCGGTCCAGTACGGCTTCAACCTCGCGGTGATGGACGCCGCCCTCGAGGCCCGGGTGCCGTACCTCGACTTCGGCGGCTTGTTCCACATGACCCGCCGTCAGCTCGCCCGCGACGCGGAGTTCCGGGCGGCGGGGGTGCTCGCCATCCCCGGGCTCGGCCAGGTGCCGGGGATCTCGAACGTGCTGGCGATGGCAGCGGCGCGCGACTTGGAGCGCGTCGACTCGATCGTCATCCGCGACGCCTGGCGGGACCTCACCGTCGGCGGGCCCGAGATCTCCTTCACGTGGTCCCCGAGCACGTTCCTGGACGAGATGGTCCTGCCCGCGGTCGTCTTCGAGGACGGCGCGTACCGCGACTACCCGCCGATGACCGGCGCCGAGGACTTCGACTTCGCGGCCCCGGTCGGCCGGACGCGGGTCTACCGGACCCTGCATTCCGAGCCGGCGACGCTGCCGGACAGCCTGAAGGAGAAGGGGCTGCGCCACTGCGAGTGGAAGGAGGGCGGCCCGGGGATCGAGGTGCTCCGGACGATGGCGCTGCTCGGCCTCGGCTCGGACCGGCCGCTCGACGTCCGGGGCCAGTCGGTCGCCCCGAAGGAGTTCACGCTGGCGCTGCTGAAGCGGGAGAAGCTCCTCGGGGTCCCCGAGGGGGTCGACGCGGTCGACTGGGAGGTCTGCGACATCGAGCTCCGCGGGTCGCAGGGTGGTCGCGCGGTCGAGCGCCACGCGATCGCCCGGTTCCCGGCGCGCCGGGACTGGCACCTCGTCGCGACCGAGTACGCGGTCGGTGTCGCGGGGGCGGTCGGGGCGGAGCTGATCGCGACGGGCGAGGTGCGCGAGGTCGGGGTGGTGCCGCCCGAGCGCTGCGTGCCCGCCGGACCGTTCCGGGCCGCGCTCGCGAAGCGCGGGATCGAGACCACCATCGTCCCACCGGAAAACCCCCTGCCGCCGCTCCGGTCGCAGTGAAGGCGGAGACGAAACGGCGGAAATTTCGCCGTTTCTATCGCTTTCGTCCGATTGGACGGTTATATTTGCAGCCTAACAGCCCTGAAACATTACGCAGCGTTCTATCCATACTTTGCGTTAGGGACCGTATAACGGGCTCTCGCGTTGAGCCAATTATATATAGGCCACTCGGGGTCCGAAACCGCCCGCGATGCGTGCTCTATGGCGGAACCGCAACCCGCCCCGGTGCCGACGTCCCCCGTGCGGGGAACCGACGTTCTGACGCGCGAGCCGCGATCGGAACGCCTGCCGGCGGGCCCGCTCTCCGCGGCGGATTCGGACGTGCAACCGGCCCCGACCCCTCCGGCGGAGGAGGCGGGGAAGAAGGCCTCGGTCGAGGCGCCTCCCGCGGAGAGTAAGGAAGCGAAGGAGGCGCCGGCGGCCGCCACCCCCGCCGCTCCCGAGCCCGAAGCGCTCCCGATCCCGATCGCACGGCTCGTCCCGAAGCTGAAGAAGAGCGCGAAGCTGTTCGAGGAGGGCAAGAAGTACATCCCGAACGCCTCGAGCTCGCTGATCCGGGTCGCGTCGTACGACCCGTGCCCTCCGTTCATCGCGGCGGGCAAGGGCGCGCGGATCTGGGACGAGGACGGCAACGAGTACTTGGACTTCAACCTCGGCTACGGCTGCCTCATCAACGGCCATGCGCCGAAGGAGCAGGTCAAGGCGATCCAGGACCGCGCGGAGCTCGGCCTCCACTTCGCCGCGCCGACGGCGCTCGAGATCGAGGTCGCGAAGCTGTTCCGCAAGATGGTCCCAAACGCCGAACGCGTCGCGTTCTGCTCGAACGGCTCGGACGCGACCCAGAACGCGATCCGGATCGCGCGCGCGGTGACGGGGAAGGACGCGATCCTCAAGTTCGAGGGCCACTACCACGGCCAGCACGACTACGCGCTGATCAGCGCGGAGGCGCCGCCGATCGTCGCCGGCCTCGACGAGTACCCCCGCCCGTTGCCGAACTCGGCCGGGATCCCGCCGGGCGTGACGGACTACGTGATGGTGGCGCAGTACAACTCGATCCTCTCCTTCGAGCGGATGGTCAAGCGCTACCGCGACCGGCTCGCCTGCGTGATCTTGGAGCCGATCATGGCGAACGCGGGCGTGATCCCGCCCGCCGACGGCTACTTAAAGCGCCTCGTGGAGATCGCGCACGAGAACGACCTCCTCGTGATCTTCGACGAGGTGTTCACCGGCTTCCGCGTCGCGCCGGGCGGCGCGCAGCAGCTCTACGGTGTCGAGCCGGACATCTCCTGCTGGGCGAAGGCGCTCGGCGGGGGCGTGGCGATCTCCGCGGTGTCGGGGAAGGCGGAGTACATGGACCTGATCGCGCCGGGGCGGATCTCGTTCGGCGGCACGTACTTCGCGAACAACCTCTCGCTCGCGGGGACGCTCGCGAACCTGAAGATGCTCCACCGGGGCGGGGAGGAGCTCTACGCGCGCTGGGCGAAGCTCACCGAGAAGCTCGAGAAGGGGCTCGAGGAGGCCGGGCGGGACGCGAAGGTGTCCGTGATCGCCCAGTCGGTGAACGGCATGCTGCAGTTCTTCTTCACCCGGAGGAAGAAGATCACGAACTACCGCGAATCGCTCCAGATCGACTGGAACCTCTACCTCCGGCACCACCAGCTCCTGCTCGACCGGGGGATCTACATCCATCCCGACAACTACGAGCGGATCACGTTCTCGAGCGCGCACACCGAGAAGGACGTCGAGAAGTTCGTCGCCACCGCGCACGAGACGTTCAAGGAGCTCCGGACCCTCCCGCGCGATTACCTTCCGTAACCGATCCGGGCGGCGAACGACCCCCCCTCGTAGGGCCCTAAGTAGGGGAAGGCGTTAGGGCGGAAGATGCGAGGGCCGTCGGTCCGTCGACGCCCCCGGTAGGAGGTCCCTCCCGAGGATGGGGCGCAATCCGGGCGACCTCCTGATCTTCATCGGAAAGCGCCTCCTCCAGCTGATCCCCGTCGTCCTCGGCGTCATCATCCTCACGTTCATCTGCACCCACCTCAAGCTCGTCGGGCTGTGCAACGCGGTCTACCCGCACGCGAGTCCCGAGGTCATCGCCGCCTGCAACGCGAAGTACAGCGCGCCGCTCCTCACGCAGTTCGTCCAGTACCTCACGTCGCTCTTCCAGGGCAACTGGGGCGCCTCCCCGCTCGGGACCCCCGTCTACCCCGCGATCGCGGCGGACCTCCCCGCCACGGTCGAGCTCGTCCTCGCGGCGCTGTTCATCATGGTCGTGATCGGGATCCCGCTCGGGGTCGTCGCGGCCCAGTACTCGGGCCGGTGGGCGGACCACCTGGTCCGGATCTTCTACCTCTCGGGCTGGGCGACGCCGACGTACCTCGGCGCGGTGATCGCGGCGGTCTTCCTCGGGCCCGCGCTCGGGCTGCCCTCGGGCGGGGAGTACTCGACCGTCGTCCCCCCGTTCCCACAGTACACGCACATGTCGGTGGTCGACGCCATCATCGCGCTCAACTTCCCGTACACGATCGACGCGATCGAGCACCTGATCCTCCCCGCGTCGGTCCTCGCGTTCATCAACATGGGGATCGCGACGCGGATGACCCGCGCCTCGATGCTCGAGGTCCTCCCGCTCGACTACGTCCGCTCGGCCCGGATGAAGGGGCTCGGCGAGTTCTGGGTCCTCTACAAGCACGCGCTCCGCAACGCGCTCATCACGACCACCACGGTGCTCGGCGTGACCGCGGGCGGGCTGCTCGCCGGGACGGTCGTCGTCGAGGAGGTGTTCGACTGGCCAGGGATCGGCCAGTACGCCTACGACGCGGTCGGCGGCGGCGGCTCGACCGCGAACTTCGACGGCGCGATCGCGGTCGTGATCATCTTCGCGATCGGGGTCGTGGTCGCGAACATGATCGCGGACATCATGTACGGCGTGCTCGACCCGCGCGTCGAGTGGAGGTAGGCCGCCCTGACCGGTACGGCTCCTCCTCCGACGCCGCGGCGCGGGGACAACCCGATCGTCGTCTT
This sequence comes from Thermoplasmata archaeon, assembly GCA_030043865.1. GTDB lineage: Archaea > Thermoplasmatota > Thermoplasmata > Lutacidiplasmatales > UBA184 > Lutacidiplasma. Next base: position 13,993 of record JASHWZ010000058.1, read on the forward strand.
CTGGCGGGTCCTCCGGGCGAACCCGCTCTCGATGTTCGGGTTCCTCCTCGTCTCGCTGATCTGCATCGTCGCGCTGATCGTGGCGGTCGCGCCCCACGTCCTCGTCCCGTACGGCCCGACCCAGGAGACCGGCCCGATCTACTCGCCGCCCTCCTGGGCGCATCCGTTCGGGACCGACGGCCTCAGCTTCGACGTCTACTCGAACGTGATGCTCGCGCTCCCGCTCGACCTCGGCCTCGGGATCGGGATCGCCGCCGCCTCGCTCGTCGTCGGCGGGGTGCTCGGGCTGCTCGCCGGCTTCTACGACCGGCCGGGGACGCTCGCCGGCTACGCCTCCGTCTCGATCATGCGGGTCACCGACATCTTCCTCTCGTTCCCGAGCCTGATCCTCGCGCTCGCGATCACCCGCGTCCTCGGGATCTCGATCATCAACGTCGCGATCGCGATCACGATCACGTGGTGGCCGTACTACGTCCGCCTGATCCGGGGGGAGGTGCTCTCGGTGAAGCACCTCCCGTACGTCACCGCCGCCCGGGCGGCGGGCGTCACCGAGAACCGGATCCTCCTGCGCCACGTGCTGCGGAACGTCACGGAGCCCCTGATCGTCTACTTCACGCTCGACATCGGCACGGTGCTCGTCACCTACTCGACGATCGCGTACATCGGGGTCGCGAGCAAGTACCCCGGCCCGGTCCCCGAGTGGGGGTCGATGATGGCGTACTACCAGAGCTCGGCCCCGATCTCGAGCTACCCGTGGCTCGTGCTCGCGCCGGGCGCCGCCGTGTTCGTCACCGTGATCGCGTTCAGCCTGCTCGGGGACGGCCTCCGGGACATCCTCGACCCGCGGACGCGCCGCGCGTTCGTCCGCTCCACCACGCCCGAGCCGCCGGCGGAGCGGGCGCTCCTCCCCGTCACCCCCCTCGAGACGTCGGCGGGCGACCCGATGGCGGAGGGCCCGCTTGGCACGCCGGATCCGGGAGGCGGCGGATGACCGAGCCGGTCCTCCAGGTCAACGACCTGACCGTCACCTACACGGTCGGCGCCGGGACGTTCTTCGCGGTGTCGGACGTCTCCCTCCAGATCGAGCCCGGGCAGGTGGTCGGCATCGTCGGCGAGACCGGCTGCGGGAAGAGCACGCTCGCGAAGGCGATCCCCCGACTGCTCCCCGAGCCGCCCGCGTCGATCGGCTCCGGCGCGATCATCTTCCGGGGGACGGACCTCGTGAAGGTCGGGCGCCGGCAGCTCCCGATGGTCCGCGGGACCGGGATCGGGATGATCTTCCAGGAGCCGCTCAACTCGCTCAACCCCGCGTTCCGGGTCTTCGACCAGATCGCGGAGTCGATCCGGATCCGTCACTACCGCGAGATGGGCTGGTTGCGCTCGTTCCAGGGGGGCGAGCAACCGTTCGACTACTCGAAGCCCCCGATCACGACGACCGCGGCCGGCTCGCTCTCGAAGGCGATCGTCCCGCCGGCGGCCGAGGAGGCGGTCAAGGACCGCCTCGCGACCCGCTCGCAGTTCCGGGAGGAGGTCCTCTCCTACCTCCGGCTCGTCCGGATCAACGACCCCGAGACGATCCTGAACCTCTACCCGCACGAGCTCTCCGGCGGGATGCGCCAGCGGATCATGATCGCGATGGCGCTCTCGGAGAAGCCGTCGCTCCTGATCGCGGACGAACCGACCAGCGCGCTCGACGTGACGATCCAGGCGCAGGTGCTGACGCTGATGAAGGAGCTGATCGACGAGGTCCACGCGGCGATCCTGTTCATCAGCCACGACCTGGGCGTCATCGCCGAGACGGCGGACGAGGTCGGCGTGATGTACGCGGGGCGGATCGTCGAGTACGGCCCCGTCGCCGAGGTGTTCCGCGACCCGCGCCACCCGTACACGAAGATGCTGCTCCGCGCGGCGCCCGCCCATTACAAGAACGACGGGCCGCTGAGCACGATCCCGGGGTCCGTCCCGAACCTCTCGCGGCCCCCGCCGGGGTGCCGCTTCCATCCCCGGTGCTCGCTCGCGCGGGACGTCTGCCGCGGCGAGAACCCCCCGCTCGCGCCGGTCGACCCGGCCGCCTCCGCGGAGTCGCCCCACATCCACCGGAGCGCCTGCTACTTCCAGTCGGAGGTGCCGAACCTGCGATGAGCGCGCCACCACCGCTCCTCGAGGTCGAGGGCCTCGAGAAGTTCTTCCCGATCACGCGGAGCCTCACCGAGACGTTCCAGCGCCGGTCGGCGCGCGCGGTCCACGCCGTCGACGGCGTCTCGCTCTCCGTGGGCCGGGGCGAAGCCCTCGGCCTGATCGGCGAGTCGGGCTCGGGCAAGACGACGTTCGGCTGGGTGGTCTCCCGGCTCCACGACCCGACCGGCGGGACGATCCGGTTCAACGGGCAGGACGTGACGAAGCTCCAGGGGACGCGGCTCCGCCAGTGGCGGCGGAACATCCAGATCGTCTTCCAGGACCCGGTCGGCTCGCTCGACCCCCGCCTCCGGGTCTGGCAGATCGTCGGCGAGCCGCTCCGCGCCCAGAACCCGATCGACCGGACGCTCGCGAAGGAGGCCCGGGCGCGGGCGCCGGCGGAGTTCCGCGTCGCCCAGGAGAAGTACCGTCGGGACCTCGCCGAGCACCAGCGCGCGAAGAGCTCCCCGCCCGAACCCGGCAGGAGCCTGCCGCCCGAACCCCAGCCCCCCGAGGCCCCGAAGCTCCCCGAGGTCCCGCCCCGGATCACGAAGGCGCAGGTGCGCGCGCGGGTCCAGGAGATCCTGCCGACCGTCGGGCTCCCGCCGGACTGCCTCGACCAGTACCCGCACGAGTTCTCGGGCGGCGGCCGCCAGCGGATCTCGCTCGCCCGGGCGCTGATCGTGAACCCGTCCCTGATCGTGCTGGACGAGCCGACCAGCGCGCTCGACGTGGCGGTCCAGGCACAGATCCTGAACCGGCTCGTCGCGCTGCAGCGCGAGCGGGGCCTCTCCTACGTACTCATCACGCACAACGTCGCCGCCGTCCGGTTCGTCGCGGACCGGGTGGCGGTGATGTACCTCGGCCGGCTGGTCGAGGTCGGCGGCGTCCGGGAGGTCCTCGAGCACCCGGTCCATCCGTACACGAAGGCACTGCTCGCCGCGGTGCCCTACCCGGACCCGAGCCGGCGCCGCACGCGCTACCGGATCGGGGGCGACATCCCGTCGCTCGTCGACCCGAAGCCCGGCTGCCGGTTCTCGCCGCGCTGCCCGTTCGTGATCGACCGCTGCCGGGTCGAGGACCCGCCGCTCCGCACGATCCCCGGGCTCGGCGAGCGCCTCGTCTCCTGCCACCGCGCCGAGGAGGTCCAGGACATCGCGCCCGAGACGCTGCTCGCCACCGGGCCGACCTCCGCCCGTCCGCTCCCGACGTGAGCCACGTGGGCGACCGCCCGCGCCGCCCCTAGCTTAACCACTGCGTGTTGAAGCCGATCGAGAACGGCTCCGCGCTCGCCATCGGGTTGAAGACGTACCCGTGGAGGTTGGTGGTGTACACCGCGAACGACGTCGGGACGACCAGCCAGATCTCCGAGTAGTTCTCGTACATGATCTGGGTCATGGTCGTGTAGTACTGCGTCAGGTCCGAGGGGTTCGAGTCGCTCGCCGCCGTGTAGGTGAGGGTGTTGACGGTCGCGTTGTTGAAGCCGGCCATGCAGCGGTTCGCGCTCCCGAGGTTCACCGCGTCGTTCTGGGTCCAGTCGTCCGGCGAGATGTAGTCGGACGTGTAGAACTCCTGGCCCATGTAGAACGGACCGCCGTTCGCGGTCGTCGCCGACACGCACTGCCCGTCGGAGTCGACCCCCTGCTCCTCGTAGAGCTCGTCCAGGCTCACCGGCACCGGATTGATGGTGATGTTGATCGCCGCGAGGTCGATCTGGAGGAGGTCGGCGGTCTCCGCCCAGTCGGCGCCGATATCGAGGTACATGTAGTTCATCGTGGTGCCTTTACAGGCGGCGTTCGCGCACGGCGACGCCTGGATCTCCTGCTTCGCGAGCGCGAGGTTGTAGCTGTAGTACGGCTCCTTCGCCGTCACGTTGTTGTTGTACGGATACGACGGGGGGACCGGGCCGACCCACGGGGCCGCGTAGCCGCCGAACGCGTCGGTGGTGATCTGGTTGTAGTTGATCGCGTGCGTGATCGCCTCCCGGACGGAGAGGTTGTTGAACGGATAGACCGACGAGTTGAGGAAAATCCACCAGGAGCCGCTGGTCGCCCCGTAGATCGTCGAGAGCGGGTCGACCACGACGTTCGAGTAGCCCGACAGTTGCGCGATCGTCGACGGCCCGACGTACGCGAACGACGCGCCCTGCACGTTCCCGTTCTTCAGGTCGTTGATCGTGATGTCGATCGTGTCCTGGAAGATCACCTCGACCGAGGTGTTCGCCGGCTGAAGGTTGTTGTTCCACGGCTGGGTCGCGAAGGCGCTCGCGCCCCAGTACTTCGGATTCGGCGTCAGCGTGTAGCCGCCACCGCCCGCCGGGTTGTAGCCGTTCAGAACGTACGGGCCGGTCCCGAGGGTGTTGATCGAGGTGTAGTCGTTCACCTGGCCCACGCCGTCGATCAGCTGGATGCCGCCGTGGTCGTCGACCCACGCCGGGTCGACCGCGTAGGAGTTCGGGGCCGAGATCGAGGCGAGCAGGTAGGTGTAGTTGGTGGCGAGGTAGCCATACCCGAGGTTGAGGGCGATCGACTGGTTGTTGATCACCTGGAACGACTGGTTCGGCTGCTCCATCAGGGCGATCTCGCTCTGGGTCGGCGTGAAGAAGTTCCAGGTGTTGAGGTCGTTCACCAGCGTGTTGTTCGCCGGGATGATCTGGCTGGTCAGGTTGGAGTAGTAGCTCAGCGGGTTCGTGGTGTCGAAGTTCGTCGAGTAGAAGTTCTGCTCGAGGATGAACTGCGGCCCCTGGGCGAGCAGCAGGCTCCGGTAGAAACTGTACCACTGGACGTAGGCGTTGTACGGGTCGCCGTTCGAGAAGACGACGCCCGAGCGGAGCTGGAACGTGTAGGTGGAGTTGCCCGTCGCCGGGTTGTACGACACGGTCCCGTTGTTGGTCGCGAGGACGCCCGAGAAGCTCGTCACGCTCGAGCCGTTGTAGTTGACGAGGCCCTGGTAGACCTGCTGGACCGCGGCCCAGCCGGGCGTCGAGAACGTCACGTCGGGGTCGAGCGAGTCGGGGATCTCGGCCTGGTCGATGCAGATGTACTTCGTCTGGTTCGGGCCGCAGTTCGACGCGGTCGAGTGCTGCAGCGCGTAGTACCCGCCGACCCCTGCCGCGATGACGATCACGACGATGACGATGACAACGATATTGCGCGTCCGCGGCTTCATAGAACCGGACCCTCGCGGGGACGGCGGGCCGACCGCCTCCCCCCTTGATAAGGTATGCCATGGCCCGATTTTCGAGGTGAACTCCGGACGCCGGCGGCAGCCTATTTAGACGGGCCGGGCTCGCGAGGCGACGGAGTCCGCGATGGCGCTCAAAATGCTGATCGGAGGGGAGTGGGTCGGTGCGTCGAGCGAAGCGACCGTCCCCGTCGTGAGCCCGTACGACGCGTCCCGGCTCGAGGAGGTGCCGCGGGGCGCGCGCGAGGACGCCCGGCGGGCGATCGACGCGGCGCGGGAGGCGTTCGACCGCGGGCCGTGGCCCCGGCTCCCGCCCAAGGCGCGCGGCGAGGTGTTCCTCAAGGCCGCCCAGATCCTCTCGCAGCGGCTGCCCCAGCTCGCGGAGCTCGAGAGCCGGAACCAGGGGAAGACGATCAAGCAGGCGCAGGACGCCGACCTGCCGTTCTCCGTCGATAACCTCGTCTTCTACGCCGGGGCGTGCCGGACGCTCGAGGCGAAGAGCCCGGCCGAGTTCACGGGCGAGGGCACGACGATCTTCCGGCGCGAGCCGATCGGCGTCGTCGCCTCGATCACGCCGTGGAACTATCCGTTCATGATGGCCGCGTGGAAGGTCGGGCCGGCCCTCGTGACGGGCAACACGGTCGTGCTGAAGCCCGCCAGCTGGACGCCGCTCACGACGCTCGAGCTCGGGCGGGCGTTCCTCGAGGCCGGGCTCCCTCCCGGCGCCCTGAACGTCGTCACCGGTCCCGGCGGGGAGGTCGGGGACGAGCTCTCCCGGAACCCGAAGGTCGACATGGTGTCGCTGACCGGCGACACCGCGACCGGTCGGAAGATCATGGAGGCGGCGAGCGGGACCGTGAAGCGCACGCAGCTCGAGCTCGGCGGGAAGGCGCCGTTCGTCGTCTTCGAGGACGCGGACCTCGCGGCCGCGGTCGAGGGGGCGGTCGTGGCGGGGTTCGTGAACGGCGGCCAGGACTGCACGGCCGCGACCCGCCTGATCGTCCACGAGAAGGTCCGGGAGAGGTTCGTCCAGCACCTGCTCGAGAAGGTCGCCACGATCCGGATGGGCGACCCGCTCTCGCGGAAGACCGACCTCGGTCCTCTCGTCCACCCGACCCATCAGAAGCGTGTCCTCGAGTTCGTCGAGCAGGGGAGCGCCGAGGGCGCGAAGCTGGTCGCCGGGAGCGCCGAGGCGCCGCGGGAGCACCCGCGGGGAGCGTTCGTGGCGCCGACCGTCTTCGACGACGTCGCACCGGACATGTCGATCGCGCAGAAGGAGGTGTTCGGGCCGGTGCTCGACGTACTCACGTTCTCGACGTTCGACGAGGCGATGACGATCGCGAACGGCGTCGAGTACGGGCTCGCGGGCAGCGTCTGGACGAACGACCTGCGGACGGCGATCCGCGCCTCGAACACGCTCCGGTTCGGGGACGTCTGGGTGAACGACCACCTCCCGCTCGGCTCGGAGACGCCGCACGGCGGGTTCAAGCAGTCCGGGTTCGGCAAGGACTTGGGGACCGACTCGCTGCTCGACTACACGGCGATCAAAAACGTCTACATCGACCTCACCGGGCAGGCCCGTAAGGGCTGGCACTACCTCACGTACGGCGACCCGGCGTAGGAGGACCGTGGCCGAGGGGATACCGGCGAGCGGCCGCGGCGCGCTCTTCATCGGCGGCGCATGGGTCGCGCCGAGCGGCGCCGGCTACGCGCCGGTCCGTGACCCGTCGACCGGACGGGTCGTCGGGGAGGCGCCGATCGCCTCGGCCGCCGAGGCCCGCGCCGCCGTCGACGCCGCGGCCGCGGCGGAGGAGCGGTGGGGGACCACCCCGGGCCACGAGCGCGCCCGGATCCTTCGTGCGGCGGCCGCGCGGCTCGCGGCGGACCGCGAGCCGATGGCGCGGCTGATCGCGACCGAGGTAGGAAAACCGATCGTCGACGCGCGCGTCGAGGCGGACCGCGCGGCGGGGGTCTTCCTGCTCGCCGCGGAGGAGATCCGTCACCTCGGCGGGGAGAGCTTCCCGGCGGACGCTTACGAACGCCCCGCGGGCAACGAGCACCGGTTCCTCTTCTCCGTCCGCGACCCGATCGGGGTCGTCGTCGCGATCGGGCCGTTCAACTTCCCGCTCAACCTGCTCTGCCACAAGGTCGCGCCGGCGCTTGCGGCCGGGAACCCCGTCGTCGCGAAGCCGACCTCGGCCGCGCCGTTCACCGCGCTGCGCCTCGCCGAGCACCTCGCCGCGGCGGGGGTCCCCGCGGGCGCGGTCAACGTCGTCGTCGGGCCGGGCGGCACGGTCGGCGACGCGCTCGTCGAGCACCCGCGCACCCGGCTCGTCACGTTCACGGGTTCGACCGATGTCGGGAAGTCGATCGCGGGGAAGGCGGGGCGGCACGCGAAGCGCGTGATCCTCGAGATGGGCGGCCTCGACCCGTTCGTGGTGCTGGACGACGCGCCGCTCGAGCCGACGGTCCTCGCGGCCGCCCGCGGCGTCTTCAGCTACTCCGGCCAGGTCTGCACCGCGTCGAAACGGTTCCTCGTTCAGGACGGCATCGCCGAGCGGTTCGCGCAGCTCCTCGCCGAGCGGGCCCGTGGCTTGAAGGTCGGTCCCGCGCTCGAGGAGTCGACCGAGGTCGGGCCCCTGATCGACGCGCCCGCGGTCGAGCGGATGGAGGCGCTGGTCGACGACGCCCGCGCCCGGTCGGCGAAGCTCCTCGCGGGCGGGGAGCGTCCGGCCGACCGGCCCGAGGGGAGCTTCTACGCGCCGACCGTGCTGGACGAGGTCCCCGAGGCGGCCCGCGTGCTCCACGAGGAGCCGTTCGGCCCGATCGCCCCGGTCGTCCGGTTCCACGACGTCGAGGACGCGGTGCGCGTCGCCAACGCGACGCCGTACGGCCTTCAGGCCGCCGTGTACACGCGCGACATCGCGCGGGGGTTCTCGCTCGCGAAGCGGATCCGCGCGGGCGGCGTCCACCTGAACGACCCGACGAACCTCCGCTGGGACGCGCTGCCGTTCGGCGGCGTGAAGGAGAGCGGGCTCGGCCGGGAGGGGCTCCGCTACGCGATGGAAGAGATGACCGAGGTCAAGCTGATCTCGGTCAACTACGGCGGCTGACGCCATCGGACCCCGGCGTCGACGTCTCCGCGTCGGGGAATGTGCGCCCCGGGACCGGCGGCACGACCGGTGCCGGCATCCCGGGCGACGTCGGGACCCGCGGGATCGCGCCGATCGCGGCCGCGCCCGGCCGGACCGCGCGGGGGCTCGGTGCCGCGTCCAGGCTCTCGAGGGCATCCTCGAACGCGGTGAGGCCCCGCTCGAGGAGCTCGTCCTCGATCGTCAGCGGCGCCATGAACCGCAGCACCTGGTCCCACGCGCCCGCCGTGTGCATCAGGACCCCGCGGGCGAACAGCGCGGAACGCATCGCCTTCGCTCGTTCGCCCCACGCCGCGCGCGTCGCCGGGTCGCGGACGAACTCGACACCGATCATGAACCCCTTGCCGCGGACGTCCCCGATCGCCGGATGGCCGCGGGAGAACCCGCGGAACCGCTCGACGAGCGCGGCGCCCCGCCGCCGGGTCCGCTCGAGGAGGTCGCCCTCCTTGAGGACCTTCAGCACCTCCGTGCCCGCCGCGAGCGCGAGCGGGTTCCCCCGGTACGTGCCGATGTGGAAGCCCCGGGGGAGCTCCTTCACGAGGTCGGCCCGGTAGGCGACCATCGAGACCGGGATCCCACCGCCGATCGACTTCGCGATGCAGAGAAGGTCCGGGGTCACGCCGGAGTGCTCGACGGCCCACATGCGGCCGGTCCGGCCGAGCCCCGTCTGGACCTCGTCGGCGATGAGGAGGATCCCGTGCCGGTCGCAGAACTCGCGCAGCTGGGGAAGGAAATCGTCCGGCGGGACGACGTAGCCGCCCTCGCCGAGGATCGGCTCGACGACGACCGAGGAGATCGCGTCGACCCCCGAGGACGGGTCGTTCACGAGGTGCTCCAGGTACGCGATCGTGCCCGCGGCCCCCTCGTCCGCCCCGAGCACGGGCCGGTACGGGTCGGGGTACGGCACGCGGACGACCGTGGCGCCGCCGAACGACGAGGTCGCGCGGTACCGGCGGCCGCTCGTGAGCCCGACCACGCCGCCGTGCACCCCGTGGTACGCGCCCGAGAACGCGACCGTGCCGCGTCGGCCCTGGGCGAAGTCCGCGAGGTTGACCGCGGTCTCGATCGCGTCGCCGCCCGTGACGGTGAAGAAGATGCGCGCCCGGTTCCGCAGCGTTCCGGGCAGCGACGCGACTAGCTCCTCCAGGAACTCGACCCGCGTCTCGGTCGGGAGCTCGAGGGTGTGCCAGATCCGCTCCGACTGCGCCTGCATCGCGGCGACGACGCGGGGATGGCGGTGCCCGAGGTTCAGCACCGAGATTCCGGCGACCCAGTCGATGTACCGGTTGCCGTCGACGTCCTCGAGCGTCGAGCCCTGCGCGCTCGCCGGGGCGATCGGGAAGTAGTGCGGATAGCCGATCGCGTCGGTCTCCCAGCGGGCCTGGGCGGCGAGCAGCTTCCGGGACTTCGGGCCCGGGGGCGGCACGCGGATCCGGGGAGCGTCGGGGTAGCTCAGCCAGGTCGAGCGCGCGGGCACGGCTCCCTCGCCCGCATCACCGGGTGGGCCCATATAACCCCGGGCGCGGCGGCGGCGAGACCCGTCAATTTAACCGCCGGACGAGGGTAGCGAACCGGATGGCGCCCGTCGCTCCCCCGCGGGTCGACGTGCACCTCCATCTGACGCGCTGGTGGCCCGACCTCGCGCACACCGCGTACCGTGCCGACCTCGAGTACAACTCGGCCGGGCTCCTGGACGAGATGGACGCGGCGCGGATCGACTTCGGCCTGCTCCTCCCCGTGCACGAGGCGCCGAGTCCCGAGGAGGCGCTCGCCGAGAGCCGGACGTTGAGCGCGGCGAGCGGCGGGCGGCTCCGACCCGTCGTCACGGTCGACCCGACGCGCGGCGAGGAGGCGGTGCGAGCGACCGTCGCTCTCTGGGAGTCCGAGCCGACGATCGCCGCCGTCAAGCTGTTCCCCGGCTATCTCCCGTTCTACCCGCACGACCCGCGCCTCGCCCCGGTCTACGAGTTCGCGCACCGGCGTCGCCTCCCCGTGATGATCCATCAGGGGGACACGCTCGACCGGAAGGGGCTCGTGAAGTTCGCCCGTCCGATCGAGGTCGACGAGGTCGCGGTCCGCTACCCCGACGTCCGGTTCGTCCTCTGCCACTTCGGCAACCCGTGGGTCGAGGAGGCGGCGGAGCTCGTCTACAAGGACGAGAACGTCTACGCGGACACGTCGGGACTGCTCGCGCACCCGTCGGCGCCGTACTTCGAGCGGATGGTCGAGCAGGGCCGGGCGCGCATCCTCGCAGCGATCGTGTCCGTCGGCTCGGCCGACCGGATCCTCTACGGGTCCGATTGGCCGCTCGAGGAGCTGCGTGTCGCGACCGGACTCATCGAGGGAATGGACCTGCCGCTCGCCGACCGCGACCGCATCCTCGGGGAGAACGCCGTCCGGCTCTACCGACTCGACGAGGCGCCGCGCGCCGGAGCCGGGTCGTCATAACCCGGGGACGGCTCGGGCCGCGCGCCCGGTCGGGAGGCGAGGCGGCGTGGACGGGGAGGAGATCCAGCGGGTCGTCCGGGAGACGAACTACGTCACCTGGCGCCGCCAGGCCGGCTGGAACCCGCTCGTCGTCGCGCGCGCGGAGGGCTCGAAGTTCTGGGACAGCGCGGGGAAGGAGTACCTCGACCTTTCGTCGCAGCTGATCGCGACGAACTTGGGCCACGCGAACCCCGCGGTGGTCCGCGCGATCGCGGAGCAGGCCCGCACGCTTCCCTACGCGGTGCCCGGGTTCGCGACCGAGCCGCGGGCGCTTCTCAGCGCGGCCCTCCTCGAGATCCTGCCGAAGGGTCTCGACCGGTTCTTCTTCAGCACCTCGGGCACCGAGGCGAACGAGGCCGCGCTGAAGATCGCGCGCGTCGCGACCGGGCGGACGAAGGTCCTCTCCCGGTACCGCTCGTACCACGGCGCGACGGCCGCCTCGATCTCCGTCACCGGCGAGATGCGGCGGCGGCCGATCGAGCGCGTCCAGCGGGTACCCGGTACGGTGTTCGCGCCGGACTGCTACTGCTACCGATGCCCGTTCGGGCTCACGTACCCGGACTGCGGCGTGGCCTGTGCCGAGTACGTCGACTACCAGCTCGAGCGGGAAGGGGACGTGGCGGCGATGATCGTCGAGCCCGTCGTGGGAACGAACGGCGTGATCGTCCCGGTTCCCGAGTACCTGCCGCGCATCCGCGAGATCACGCGGAAGCACGACGTCCTCCTGATCGCCGACGAGGTGATGAGCGGCTGGGGACGCGTCGGCGAGTGGTTCGCGGTCGACCGCTGGAACGTCGCGCCGGACATCCTCACCACGGCGAAGGGGATCACCGGCGCCCACATCCCGCTCGGCCTCACGGCGACGACCGCGAAGATCCACGACACGTTCCGGGACGCGTACTTCCCGCACGGTCACACGTACGAGGCGCATCCGCTCACGCTCGCCCCGGCGGTCGCCGCCATCGGCGAGTACCGCCGGCTCGGGCTCCTCGAGAAGTCCCGGAAGGACGGGGAGTATCTCCTCGCGCGTCTCCGCGAGATCGGGGCGCGTCACCGGTCAGTCGGCGAGGTGCGGGGGCTCGGGCTGTTCGCGGCGGTCGAGCTGGTGAAGGACCGGGCGACCCGCGCGCCGTTCAACACCGAGGACGACAAGCTCGCGGGCCGACCGCTCGTCGTCGACCAGGTCACCGCGGCGATGCTGAAGGACGGCGTCTACTGCGTCGGGTGGGTGTCGCACCTGATCGTCGCCCCCCCGCTGATCGTCACGCGGGAGGAGCTCGACCACGGCCTCGAGGTCCTCGACCGGGCGCTCGTCCTCGCCGACCAGCATGCGGTCGGGGCCTGAGCCGCCCGCGGGGGCTCCGGCGGGGTCCGGGGCCCGACCGTTCTCGTTCGGCCCCCTCTTCGGGGGCACCTGGCTCGCCTACGCGAGCTACGGCGTGCTGACCGCGGTGCTCCCGCTCGCCGAGATCGCCGAGGGCGGCGGGCCGATCCTCGCGACCCTCGTCCTCGGGGCGCCCCTGCTCGCGCAAACCCTCGCGTCCTGGGGGTGGGGATGGCTCGCCGACCGCACCGGCGCGCGCCGGGCCCCCGTGGTCCTCGCGACGCTCCTCCAGGTGCCGCTGTTCGCCGCGTTCCCGGTGCTCGGCCCGGTCGGGCTGTTCACCGTACGGATCGCCCAGAGCGCGCTCTTCGGCGCGCTCGTGCTGGTCACGACCCAGGCGACGGAGGACCCGAGCGCCTCGGCGGCGTTTCGGCTCGGCCGCCTGCAGCTCGCGCAGAACGGCGGCATGCTGCTTGGGGTCGCCGCCGCGTTCCCCCTCCTGATCGGCACCGGCTTCCGCCTCGACTCGACCGCGGGCTGGGAGCTCTCGGCGTTCCTCGGGGCGGTGACCGCGCTGGCGGCGCTCGTCTTCGCCCTCGGCGGAGAACGTCGCGGCGCTCCGTCGTCCCGCGCCCCGGCGCCGTTCGCCCCGCAGAGCCACCCCGCGGTGTTCCGCCTCGCCGCGGCCACGACCGCGGTCTCGACCGCGCGGTACGTGGCCGTGACGGCGATCCCGGTCTACCTCGCCAGCACGCTCGGGCACTCCGGGTTCTTCGGCGTGCCGGCGAACCCGACGGCCCAGCTCGCGCTGTGGGTGGCGATCTCCTCCGTGCTCAACCTGAGCGTCGCCCCGCTCTCGGGGCGTTGGGCGGAAACGTGGGTGAACCGGCGCCGCAGCCTCTTCGCGTTCGCGCTCGTCTACCCGGCGATCTGGGCCGGGATCGCGGTCGCGCCGACCTACCCGGTCGTGTTCGCGGTCTGGATCTTCCCCGTGGCGGTCTTCTTCACGGTCGCGGGGGTCCGGCAGGCGGCGTACCTCACCGGACCGGCGGAACGGGGGCGGGCCGTCGGGCTGCTCACCGCGGCCTACAACCTCGGAGGACTCCTCGGCGGGGTCATCGCCGGCGTGCTCCTCGCCGTCGCGGTGCCGGCCCCGTCGGTGTTCGCGGTGGCGGCGTTCGGGGGGCTCGGCGCGGCGCTCCTGTTCCTGCCGGGCGCGCTCCGCCCGCGCGGGCCGCCCGGCGATGCGGTCAGAACCAGCGGGTCGTGACGACCTTCTTCCGCGTGTAGAACTCGACCGCGTCGCGGCCGGTCGCGTGGAGGTCCCCGTAGAACGAGCCCTTCCATCCGACGAACGGGAAGTACGCCGCCGGGGCGGGGACGCCGACGTTCACGCCGACCATCCCCGCCTCGATGCGGTGCGCGAACTCGCGGGCCGCCTTGCCGTCCTTCGTGAAGATCGCGGCGGCGTTCCCGAACCGGGAGCGGTTCGCGACGCGGAGCGCCTCCTCGAGCGACGGCACCCGCACTACGGCGAGGACCGGGCCGAAGATCTCCTCCTGGGCGATCGCCATCTCGGGCCGGACCCGGTCGAACAGGACCGGCGCGACGTAGAACCCGTCGCCGGGCGCGGGGGCGGCGCCCCGCGCGGCGACCTCCGCCCCGCCGGCTTCGCCCTCTTCGATCCAGCGGAGCACGCGCGCCTGGTGCTCGGGCCGGATCACGGGCCCGACCGCCGTGGCGCCGTCCGCCGCCGGTCCCACCCGGAGCGCGCGCACGGCGGCGGCGAGCCGCTCGACCAGGCGGTCGCCGACCGGGTCGACCGCGAGCACGACGCTCCCCGCGAGGCATCGCTCGCCGGACTGGCCGAACGCGCTCGACAGGATCGCGGGGACCGACCGCTCGAGGTCGGCGTCCGGCATCACGATGAGGTGGTTCTTCGCGCCCGAGAGGGCCTGCACCCGCTTGCCGTGCGCCGCGGCGGTCGCGTAAACGTGCCGCGCGGTCGGCGCGGAGCCGACGAACGAGACCGCGTCGACCCCGGGGTGGGTGAGCAGCGCGTCGACCGCGGCCGCGTCGCCGTGCACGAGGTTGAAGGTCCCCGGCGGGAACCCGGCCTCGGCGATGAGCCGGGCGAGGAACGCCGCCGAGAGGGGGACCCGCTCGGACGGCTTCAGCACGAAGGCGTTGCCGCAGACGAGCGCGAGCGGCGCCATCCAGAGCGGGATCATCACCGGGAAGTTGAACGGCGTGATCCCGGCGACCACGCCGAGCGGCTGCCGCAGGAGCGTCGTGTCGACGCCCGCGCTGACGTCCTCGAGGAACGCCCCCTGCATCGTGGTCGGCGCGGCGGCGGCGAACTCGACCGCCTCGATCCCCCGCCGCACCGAACCGCGGGCCTCCTCGACGGTCTTGCCGTTCTCCCGTACGACGCTCGCGACGAGCTCGGTCGAGTGCGATTCGAGCCGTTCGCGCAGCGCGAGGACCCGGCGGGCGCGCTCCGCGACCGGGACGTCCCGCCACGCGGGGAACGCCGCCCGGGCGGCGGCGACCGCGGCGTCGACGTCCGTCGCCCCCGAGCGCGGCACGCGCGCGATCCGTGCGCCGGTCGACGGGTCCGGGACGTCGAGGGCGTCGGGCGCGACGGCGCGGACCCAGGCGCCCCCGACGTAGTTCTCGAGGACCGCCTCCCCGGCCATCGTCGGTCGTTCAGCGCCCGGGGGTCTTGACGGTCACGGAGGGGTCCGCCGGGCGAGGTAGACCGTGACGAGGTTGTCGAACCGGACGGTCCCCCCGAACTGCTCGTCGGCGATGCGGGCGAGCTCCGAGAGGAACCGACGCTGCTCCCCGACCGGACGGGTGCGGACGTCGGAGAAGCTCGACCA
>JASHWZ010000059.1 GCA_030043865.1 Thermoplasmata archaeon
TCCGCCCGGAATGCAGAACCCGGCCGGCTCCCGATCCAGCTCCGGATCGGGATCCATCTCGGCGACGTCGAAGGTCGGGGCCAGGACATTCTGGGCGACGCGGTCAACATTGCCGCCCGCGTCGTACCCCTAGCCGCCCCCGGCGGGATCTGTGTCTCGGGCGCGGTCCGCGAACAGGTCTGGAACAAGATCGCTGAGACGCTGGAGAAGCTGCCGCCGAGGGAGCTCAAAGGGTTGCAGGGACCGACCGACGTGTTCCGCGTCGTGTGGTCGGCGAGCCCGCGTCGCTCTCGCCACGAGCCCACGGAACCGACCGGGATCGCCGTCCTCCCGTTCTCGAACATCAGTCCGGACCCGAAGGACGAGTTCTTCGCGGACGGTCTCACCGAGGAAGTGATCACCGTACTCTCCCAGCTTCGCAACCTTCGGGTCATCTCCCGCACTTCGGTGATGCAGTACAAGGCGACGACGAAGTCGGCCACCCAGATCGGAGCGGAACTCGGGGTCGCTTCGCTCCTCGAAGGCAGCGTTCGAAAATCCGGGAGTCGACTTCGCATCACCGCACAACTCATCGACGCCCGGGACGACCGACACCTCTGGGCCCAGGGGTACGACCGGGAGCTGGACGACGTGTTCGAAGTTCAGGCGGAACTGGCGAAGCAGGTCGCGCATGCGCTCGAGGTCGAATTGCGACCGATCGAGGCGGCTCGGCTCGAGTCCCGCCGGCCCGTGAGCCCCGAGTCGTACCTGGCCTACCTGAAAGGCCGGACGCTCATGCATAGCCTCGACCGCGCGTCGCTCGAGGCGGCGAAGGGACAATTCGAGCGCTCGATCGAGCTCGACCCCTCGAACGGCGCGGCCCACTCGGGCCTCGCGGACATCGTCCGGGTCATCGGCTGGTTCGTCGTCGGGGCCCAACGCGCCGAGTACCACGTCGCGAGCCGACAGCACGCCTCGCGCGCGATCGAATTGGACCCGGACCTCGCCGAGGCGCACGCCTCCCTTGCCCTGGCGTTGTGGGACGAGTACGCGTACGGGGCCGCAGAACAGGAGTTCAAGCGAGCCCTCGCGCTGAATCCGAGCTATTCGCTCGCCCACTTCTGGTACGGGGACGTCCTCGCGGAACAGACGCGCTCGGACGAAGCGGTCGCCGAGTTCACTCTCGCCGAAGGCGCCGACCCGCTGTGGGGCCTCAACCTGACCCGGCTCGCAGCGGTGCTCTGCTGGATCGGGCGCCCCGAGTCGGCCCTCGCTCCGCTCGAGAAGCTCCGTACGCTGGCGTATGAAGAACGCGAGTACCACCTCGCCCTCGCGTGGTATCACCTCGCGCGTTCGGAAGTGCCGAAATTCCTCGAGGAGGTCCGTCGGGCCGTCGAGCTGGAACCCCAATCCCGATTGAAGGAAGCGCTCGGAGCCTGGTACGCCAGCCTTTCGGGCGCGACGGAAGAGGCGCGCACGTTCCTTCGCCGCGAGGAACAGCTCCCCGAGGTTCCCCAGACGGCGTGGGTCATCGCTATCGTGTACGCGGAACTCCGTGACCTCGAGAACTGCTTCCGCTGGCTCGAGAAAGCGCGCGAATTCCACATCCTGCCGCTTCAGTTGCTCCGCCTGGCGCCTCGCTTCGACTCCGTCCGAAGCGACCCGAAGTTTCGCTCGTTCCTCGCGAAGATGAACCTCGCCTGACGCCGGGCCGAGCGCCGGCCCGCGCTGCGCGGACGTGGGCACTATCTCTGGTGCACCCGGCCCCGCGGGCGGGCGTGCGGTGCGTCGGCGTACCGTGAGCGGTTCGTGCTGTCCCGTCGATCTCCAGGGACAAGCCTTCGGGGGCTTCCCTCGGCAACCTACCTCGAGGTGAGATAGGTGCGTAAGGGGGTCCAGTACGATTCCTTCCAACCGGCCGACAGATGCCCTACGTGCTCACGAGGAACCCGCGAATGTGTGAACACGACGCGGGTCCCTCGCGGAGCGACGACAAGGGAGTATCGGACCCTGGACTCGTGGCCCTTAGGCCATTTCGGATCGCTCGGTATCCATGTCTGGTAGATCAGCTTCCCCGGAACGAGCTTGAGATTCCGCCCGTGAATGTAGCCACCCCACGCCATGAATCTGCCACCGACCTTCGCGCTGATTCGAGCGGGCGCGCCCGTGAACGCGACGTGTCCCTTCGTCGTCATCAGTAGATCGTACACCTCGCTTGGCGACCCGGGCAACACAATCGTTTGACGAATCGTTCCCAGCTTCACGGGGGCTCTCCAGCGGGTTCAGAGTCGCCGAGAATAAAATGACCGTAGGTTGACGGTTGCAACGAGAGTTGCACTCCCGCTGGGAGTAGGGTGGCCAGCACTTCCGAGCGCTTTCCGGCCCTGCCGCCCGGGTCGCGGTCGACCGGGCTCTCGCCCGTCCGTTCTATCCGGCCGGGCCCGACTGCATCAGACGTTGGATGCCGGCGGATCGCCGAATCACAAGGTCTGCGACGATCACAATTGCGAGCACCACCAGGGAGGTGAGGACGAAGCTCACGGTATCGTGGACGATGTACGAAAAGATCGTAAGGGCAATCGCCGGGGGATGCGAAAATCTGGTGAAGGAAAGGAACAGGGCCACCACGGTGACGTTGACGACAAGGGTCGGGAGGGTGACGCCGAAGAGTGACTCAAAAGCCAGAGTGGTTCCTATGACGACCAGATACGACGCGAGGATGCTGGATGGCTCCGCGTACTTTGTCCCTCGATTGAACACGACGAGGTAGGCCGTGACGGCGTAGGGTGGTGCGATCAAAAATGTCTTGGACGCATAGATCACCGCGACAATGGCCAGAAAGATGGCCATGAACACCAAGAACTGTGTCGCGGTTGCTCGGAAGGTAGACCCGGAGTCCATGAACGGGGAAGTCGTTGGTGGGGCTCCCCAGGGGGGCTAGTCACCTCGGCACAAAGCGTTCCCCTCGGGAACCGAGTCGCCGGTTGGGCCGCATGCAGCCGCCCGCCATGGATCTTCGCCGAGCTGCAACCGAGCCGACTGCGGACCCGTTCCAAGTACACCGTCCGAAGTTGAGGAAAGGCGGCCCAAGTTTGGTCCGCAGTCTTCACCGCCTGCAGGGTCCGAATCGTGGGTCGGTGAACGGGGAAGCTCGCGAACGGATCTTCCGTGGTCATCATTACCGCAGTGATGGCGATGCTACCAAGTTGTCCGCATATCGCTGAATCGCGAGATTTGGGCCAAGGCCTGCGCCGGGCTTACAGCCACGGTAGACGAGCGCTGGGAGGATCGTGCCGGTCCTGCAGGACCCTCGCTACCTACGCCGCCGCTCTCTCGTTTGCCCGCCGCTTCAGGACGTACTGCTGGAAGTAGGGCAGGTCCTCACTGTAGGCATCGGCAAACTTTCGGAGCCACTTCGCCTTGATTTGCGCGGGGGAATCCTTCGTCGAACGTCGATAGCTCAGCACATCGACGATGGTCACCTCTCCCTTGGGCGTGTAAATGTGCACGGTCTGTGACCCCGCATCCGGGCCCTCAATCTCCTCAAGAATGCGAACCGACGGCCGGATCTCGGTCAGGCGAGCGACTTTCTTCTCCCACCGCCGCCCTTCCAGCTTCTCCCACCTCAACAAAATGGAGACCGCCGACAGTCGCTTCGACTTGAAATTCCGCACCGTGCCGATGTGCGCCTTCGGGTGAAACTCGCGGTCGTTATGCATGAAGTCCCATACGAACTCGATGGGGGCGTCGTAGATGGCGCCTCGATCTTCAAAATACACCAGGCCGGTGGACGAGCCCCGGCGGGGGCGCTTCCTGCTTCGCACCATCGGAGTGGCATGAAGATCCCGGGCTAATATTTGCGACCTATGGGCAAGGGTGGCTGCTCGCGCCGGGCCGGATCATGAGACCGGCTGCAACGGGGTTTGCATCCATACCGGCGACACATCGTGACGGGGGCGTGCATCTCTCAACTGTATCAAGGTCGCATACTCGCTCTCGTGGAGTGATCCGCGTTAAGGCAAGCATCATCTTCAATGGAAGCAAATTGAGATTGTGTCAACGGCACTGAGTCGTCCAACCACGATCACCATAAGCGTGCGAACCCGCCGCCCCCTGGAGTCGGCCAAGGGAGAGAGTGAAAGCTACGACCACTTGCTTCAGGACTTGCTGGAGGAGGCATCCTACCGTGAGGCGTCTTACCGGGAGATTGAACGCCGTTGGAAGTCGGAAGGGCGAATCCCGGGTCGCAGAGTCTTGCGAAGGGCGGGCCTCGCCTGATGCGCTACGAATTCGCTTTGTTTGACGTCGGATGACTGGGCGAGACTCGGGTGGTAGCTGGGCGGCCGCCGGTTCAAGAACTGGAGGAGAACGAAGGTCCCAAGGGCACTCTGATGTCGAACAACCGTGAGTAACAGTATCTATCACAGATACTATCCCTTTGGGATACTCTATTAACCTCGAAACCGATCAATGTAGAGTATGCCCCCGAAGATTGACCCCGCCGTTGTCACATTGCTCGGAAGTAGAACTCGAGCAGCGACGCTGGGGGCACTCGCGAACGCCTCGTCCGCTCTGACCGCCTACCGCTTGGCTCGAATCACTGGTTTACAGCCAATCAAAGTCAGTGCGGAGCTTCGGCGTCTCAGAGACGCCGGTTTCTTGGCTGCGACGGCTACCGAGCAAGGCAGGGTTGCCTGGACTCTGACAGACGATTCTCTCCGGTCCTTCCTTCGCCCCAGAGTTCGATTGGTGTGGCTCGACGATCTAAACGCAACGATCGCGGCCAACATACGCAAGCGTGCGACCCAGCCAAAGTTGAATATTGATTTGCGGCAGTTCAAGCCCAATCCCTCCAGTGTGCCCAATCGGAAGGAGTTTCTTCGGTCTCCGTGGAAGGACCGCACGCTCGCCGCCCTCGGCTTGCGGATATCACGGAGAAGGAAGTCCCCGCGATGACGACCGCATCCGATGTCGGGCGGGTCCTCGCCAATACTGAGGAGAAGTTCAATCGGACGCTCTACTTCGCTGCCCTCCTTCAAGCCGAGAGCGGATCGGATATCATCATCGTTGGAGGGTCTGCCATCGAGATCTACACCCGGGGCGGGTACGTCTCGGGCGACATCGACATCCGGGCGGAACGTGCGAAGGTCCAACGAGTGCTCGCCCAGTGGGGTTTCAAGGATTGTGGCAAAATTTGGGCACGACGGGATTGGGGAATCGCAATCGACGTCGTGGGAGATGGCTACACCGGAGATCCGTACCGAGCGACCGTGGTTTCAACGCCCTACGGGCCCGTTTCAATCGCGGTGGTCGAGGATCTCTTCGTCAAGCGTTTGGCCTCGGCGAAACACTGGGGTGTTCGCGAGGCGCTCGAGGAGGCCGAACTCCTGTGGAGGGATTACTCCGAAAGTATGGACGTGTCCTATCTGGACCGGCAGGCACGATACTACGGGGTCGAGGATATTCTCAGGGAGTTCCGCCGCGAGAGCCCGATCCGATCGAGGGCTCGTGTCCAGTTCTCCCGCAGTTGAGCGGCCGAGAAGGGGGCTGCAACGGGGGTTGCACACCGACCCATACTCACATAGCCGACCAACCTCGATGGAT
>JASHWZ010000060.1 GCA_030043865.1 Thermoplasmata archaeon
CCGATCGAGAAGCCGTAACCCCGCGGCGCCGCCCCGAGCGGCGCTACCCACCCGGCCGCCGGCGCGGCGCCGGGTGGGCCTCTTTCCGCACGAGGAACTGGTGGAGGTCCCCCTCGCGGCGGCGCGCGAGGACCCGGTGGCCCGTCTGGTCCGCCCATCGCTCCATCTCGATCGGGCTCGTCGGGTCGTCCGTCACGAGGAGCACCGCTGTCCCGGGCGGCCGCGCGGCCAGCTCCTCGTTCAGCATCGTGAGGACGGCCGAGCACTCGATCCCGATCTCGTAGAGCTCGAGGTCCGGGCTCTGCGGCCAGCAGCGGATCCGCTGGGTGCGGATCCGCTCGGCGAGACGGCCCGCGACCGCCGGGGCGGTCTCGAGGCCGGCGGGCAGGGTCGGCGCCTCGGCGCGCACCCGCACGACCCACCCGTCGTCGTACGGCGCGTCGTTGAGGAGGCGGGGATGTTGGACGAGCGCGAGGTTCCGGTCCACGACGGTGGCGTCGAGCGGCAGCCGGACCGCGCCCGTGTACCGGGTGCTCTCCACCGTCGCGACGCTGCGCCCGCGCCCGACGGTCCCGGCGACGTCGCGGAACGAGACCGACTGGAAACGTCCCGCGAACCAGACGAGCGCACCGAGCAGGCCGACCCGCGCGAGCCCGCCGGACGGCTCGGCGAGGTACCAGACGTCGTGCTCGAGGTCGTAGAGCCGGTCCTCGGGCAGCGCGCAGCCGTCGATCTCCACGGCGGCGCGGAAAGCGTCGTCGGCTTTAGACCTCCCGGCGGCAACCTTTTGCTCCGGCCCCGTTCGTGGGTCGTTCCATGGCGTCGCGCGCGCCCGACCCCGCGACGACCGCCGCGCGCGGTCGCTGTCGGTGCGGTCATTTTCCGACCCACCACATGGTGGTCGTACCGGCGGGAGGGAGCGCAAACTTTCGGCTCGAACCGTCCGGTCCGTGCGCGGTCTGCGGGGAGACGGTCTGCCGGCGCTACACGCCGGGCGGCGAGTGAGCCGTCAGCCGTACGCCGCCTTGATCAGGTAGTCCTTCAGCTGGTGCAATCGGTCGTCCCAGAGGTGGAAGTGCCAGGACCGGGCGTCCTCCCACTCCGGCCCCGCGCCCCAGCCGTCGTGCTCGAGGGTGACGTCGATCCCCTCGGGGGACTCCGACAGGCGCACGTAGACGTGCGACTTCGGCTCGGGGTCGTTCAACAGCTTCGAGAACTGGGGGGGGCCGGTCCAGGTGAAGTCGATGTCGACGTCGGGCGTCATCCCCACGATGCGCCCGCGGCTCTCGAACGGCGTCTCCCCGGACCATCCGAGCACGTACTCGCCGCCGACCCGGGGATCGACGTGGGCGGAGTCGCAGAGCCAACCCGTCAGCTGCTTCGCGTCCGTGAACGCCGCGTAGATCATCGGGATCGGGAGCGGCACCGTCACCTGGATCAGGATCGCGTCCAGTCCCTCGTCGGGCACGGCCACCGGCGTCCGCGCGGGGACCTAAAGGGTTTGCGCGACGCCGGGCGTGGACAGAGGCACGCGCGCCCAGCGCCGCGCCCGGTCGGTCGTCGTCGATGGCTTGTTCTCGCGGGAGGGGAGTACGCATGCGCATCTTTGGCGGTAAAAGCTTATCATCGGGCCGGCCAAATCGCGCGCATCGATGGTGGTCCGGGTCGGGCCGAAATGGACGGCACTGACCGTCGGGGCGATGATGATCGCCTCCGGCCTCGCGGTCGCGGGCATCGCCGGTGCCTCCGTGAGTCCCCCGGCGAGCGGGGCCGTCACCGTGACGGCCGTCGAAACCTCCTCGGCCGCCTCGAACCTCTCCGCGACCCCGTCGACGACGGTCGTTGCACCGACGACCTCGTCAATCGCCGCCCCGCCCGAGCCGCTCGACGAGTCGAGTCCTTCGGCGGCGGCGGCCGTCACGGCTGCGTCGTCCGACCGGGCGGCCGCGACGGTAGCGTCGATCGAGTCGAAGGGGATCTCCCCGCGATACGCGTATCTGCCGGACTACGCCGGCCTCGGGGCGACGGCGGCCGGCGCGGACCACGTCAGCCTCACGTACACCACCTCGCCCGCGCCGTACGGGATCGGGGATTTCGGACTCGAGAACGTCTCGGGCACGGTCGTGCCGTACGTGACGGACACGACGAGCCTCGCGGCGCGGTTCAACTCGACGTACCTCGAGGGGTACACGCCGGACCTGAGCAGCCCCGATGAGTACGGCGTCCAGCTGAACGCGGTGCTGACGAACGTGACGCTGCTCGGGGACACGGGCTACGAGTTCTGGACCCAGAACGTGCTCGACTACACGCCGTCGAACCAGTCGCTCCTGTTCGTCAGCAACATCTGGAACTTCTCGAGCACCGCGGGAGCGATCTCGTGCAACGTCTTCTACGCCGCCGGCGGGATCCTCGACTGTCCGAGCTTCTACTACAGCGAGTCGCGGGAGATCCCGGCGACGTACCCGTATTCGGTCGAGCTCTGGCTGAACTCGACGCTCAACCAGGGTCGCAACGAGGTGTTCTTCAACTACTCGGTGAGCTCGGGCGCCGGGACCTTCGGCGGGTCGTACGACTACGCGATCTTCAACTCGCTGCGGACCGGGGAGACTCCGTCCGCGACGCCGGCCGCGGAGTACCAGGCGAACGGGTACCACACTTCGGGCCTCGGCCTCCCGATGGACTTCGAGCTCGACCTCGGGGGCCCGGGCGGTGGCAGCAACTTCGACGTCCTCGACTCTGACGCGACGTACATGACGCTCGGCTACCTCAACGCGACCTCGGGGAGCTACCAGAGCGTCGACTCCGCCTACAACGTCGGCGGCGAGTCCGGCGAGACGTCGGTCGGGGTGCTGGCCGACTGGTCGAGCTACGGGGGCTGTCCGTACTGCGTCCTTCTCACGAACGGACCGTCGTTCTCGTACGGGCTTTGGAACGTCTCGGGCAGCGTGGCCCCGCTCGGGACGTTCTCCGATAGCCCACGCGCGAAGATCTACTCCAAGCCGATGACGGCGTTCGTCTTTCTCGCCCCGGGAGCGGGCGTCACGAACCTCTCACGCTTTCAGTGGGCGCCCGAGTACTTCGACCCCGCCGCCGGCATCGTGTTGCCCGAGGGGGAGTACACCGTCGATGTCCTCGCGGCGGAGTACGACCCGATCTCGTACTCCATCGACATCACCGACACCTGCGTGGGCGCGGGCTGCGAATCGTACGTCGCGATGACCCTCGACCCCACCGTCGGGGTCTACACGCCCCTTTGGGCGCTCAACGAGTCCGCCGTGCCGTCGATCTCGAGCGGGGTCGATGCGTACGGGAACGACCTGCTCTGGAACAACCAGTATGCCGAGATCGGGGAGACCCCGTCGTTCTCCGACTACGGTCTCGCCTACTTCCCGTGGTTCGGCGCGTTCAACGACTACATGTTCCCCGTGTTCGCGGGGATCTTCCTCTACGACACCGAGGGGGTCGACATCGCGAGCCCCCCGAGCTTCCTGACCTACTTCCCGACGGGGTCCAGCTACCAGTTCATCGTGGACCTGATCGGCGCCCCCGAGTCGAACGACCTCCAGGTCTACGTCGACGACTCGAGCCACGTGAACCTCCTGGGCGGTACGGTCGGCGGCTGGTTCCCCTACATCTCGTACTTCGGTCCCGCGCAGTCGATCGCGAGCGTGACCTACTGGAACGTCTCCGAGAGCGAGATCGAGAACGTCGCGTTCCAGACCGGCGGGGAGGCCTTGTTCCTCTACGGAGGGCACAACAACACGATCGAGGGGAACACGTTCACCACGCTGATCCCGACGTCGCCCAACCCGTACGTGACGGTCGCCGCGTACTGGGGGTCCATCGGTCTCGTCGACACCGACTGGGGAGATGCCGCGTTGTTCGGGGCGGACGCCTGGTCGACCTGCGCGGTCTGCGACCGCGTCATCAACAACCTGTTCGACACGGACATCACGGCGACGCAGACGTATCTCGACCCGTACACGGGCGACCACCCCAACCAGTTCCCCGGAGGGTTCAGCCAAGCGTACAACGGACCGCACGAGGCCGGCACGAACATCCTCGGCGGCGACGAGCTCGGGGGGAACTACTGGTGGGACTACGGCCTCGGCTGGAACCCGTACGTGGTGATCCCGTACGCGGGGATCAACCCGCTGCCGTACCTCGAGAACGTCTCGGACACGTACGCCTACATCTGCGAGACGATCGAGTCCCTGTGCGACTACGGCGGGGGCGACTACTACCCGCTGACCGTGAGCCCGGTCTATACCGCCACGTTCGAGGAGGTCGGCCTGCCCTCCGGGACCGAGTGGGGCGTGGGGACGAACGTCGACAGCAGCGCCAACCTCCTCCTCGACCTCGAGGCGGGAATCGTCTACAACTACACGTTCGCGCCGGCCGCGGTGACGCTCGCGGACCCGGCGGGCACGTACGAATACCTACCGTACTCCGGGAACCCGAGCTACGTCGCGCGGTCGGGAACGTTCACGGTCGTCGCGAGCGACCTCACGGTCGTGGTCGATTTCGGGCCCGCGTACACCCTCACGCTCACGGAGAGCGGCCTCCCGACCGGCACCGAGTGGTCGGTGACCGTGACCGGCGAGGGCCTCGAGGGGTCGGCGACGCTCGACAGCACGTCCATCACGGTCGTCGGCCTGCTCGCGGGCGTCTACAACTGGACGGCCTCGACCACGGCGCCGTACAGCGCGCTCCCCAGCGAGGTCGAGGTCACGGTCTCGGGGGACACCGTCGACTCCGTCACCTTCGTCGCGGACTACTCCCTCACGGTCTCGGAGTCCGGCCTTCCCGCCGGCACCCCCTGGTACCTCGTGTACTCGAGCTCGGACGGAGGCGGTTCCGGGTTCGTGGAGGGCACCGGGACGTCGATCACGGTCGGCTCGCTCCCCGGGGTCGAGTACAACTGGAGCGTCGCCGCGAGCGGCTACGTCGCGACGCCCGCGTCGGGCGCGCTCACCCTCTCGAGCGACACGACCGTCCCGGTCGATTTCGCGGCGAACGACGCGACCGGCACGCTCGCGGGCACGATCGCGCCGTCTTCCGGTAGCCTCTACATCGACGGCACCCCGGTGGCGACCGCGTCCGGCGGTACCTTCTCGGTCAGCCTCCTCGCGGGCACGCACTCGGTCGAAGTGACCTCGAGCGGGTACGCGACGTACTTCAACAACGTCTCGGTGACCGCGGGCGAGACGACCCTCCTCGCGATCACCCTCACCGCGACGTCGACGGCCGCGAGCGGCGTCGGGACGCTCGGTTGGCTCCTGATCGCGGTGCTCGCGATCGTCGTGGTGGTGTTGCTCGTGACGACCCTCGTGTTCGCCCGCCGGGGTCGGCCGCCCCCGCCGCCGCCGGTCGCGGCGTACGTCCCCCCGTCCGGGGCGACGTCGCCGGGAACCGCTCCGACGTGGCAGGAGCCCCCGGGCGCTCCGCCGTCCGGTTGATCACGCTCTCCGTCGACCGGGGACGAGCCGAGTCACGCGGAGCCGGTGCGCCTCGCGTCGTTCGAGCGCCGGAGAGCGATTCCGACCGCGCGTCACTCCGCTGGGGGCCCGCCCGCGGGAGTCGACCGCAGGATCAGAAGGGACGACGTGGCGTACGCGTAGATCTTTCCGTCGAGCGCGGAGAGCCGCGCGTCGGCGGCGGCGACGCGGCTCCCCGCGTGGATCACCCGGCCGACGGCCCTGAGCGTGCCCGAGCGGACGGTCACTGGCCGAAGGAAGTGGGTCTTCAACTCGATGGTCGTGTACCCGACGCCCGCCGGGAGCGTGGTATGGAGCGAGCAGCCCATCGCCGTGTCGAGAAGGACGGTCACGACCCCACCGTGCACGTTCCCGAGCGGGCTGTACAGGAACTCCGCCGGGTCGAACTCGAACGCCACCGCCCCGGGTTCGACCGACACGAGCCGCATCCCGAGCAGCTCCATGATGGGCGGAGGAGGTAACTGGCGTCCGAGGAACGCCCGCATGAAGTCAAGTCCGCTCATGGTGCGGATCGGGTCCGCGAACAGCGCCGGGTCCGACCAGTGCACCGTTCGGGTTCGATCGGTCGGATCGTCGTCCATGAGTCGTTCTCGGAACCGCTTCGCACCAGGGAGGAACCCGTCATGAGCCCTGCGTCCCGTCGGGTCCGTGCTCGCGCGACGCGCGCGATAGCCGCTCCGGGGCGACCCGTGAGTGGACTGGTCGGGATTTGAACCCGAGGCCTCCGGTTTGCAAAACCGGCGATCTTCCGGACTGATCTACCAGCCCATCCGGCCCGTGAGGTGAGGGTCCCCGTCTTAGCCTTTGGGACGGCGAGGCTCGCCGGAACCGGGTCTCGCGCGGACGCGCGGGAAACGCCTTCTACCCGCCCCCGGTCGGCGCCCTCGTGCGGCTCAGCGCGTTCACAGTCGTCGACAGCGCTCCGGAGACCACCGGCGGCGTCGCCCAGCGATACGCCGAAGTGCTCGAGCTTGCAGAGGCGGCCGAGGCGGGGGGTCTCTCGACGCTCTGGGTCGCGGAGCATCACTTCCAGCCCGGCGGCGTATGTCCCTCGCCCCCGGTGCTCCTCGCCGCGTGTGGCGAACGTACCCGACGCCTGCGCCTCGGCGTCCTCGTGAGCGTGCTGCCGTTCCATCGACCGATCGAGTTGGCCGAACAGTACGCGATGGTCGACCGCCTCACCGGCGGTCGGCTCAACCTCGGGGTCGGGAGCGGCTACATCCCGCTCGAGTTCGAGGGATTCGGCCTCGACCCGGCCGCGAAACGCGAGCAATTCGACCGCAACCTGGAGACGCTGCTGGCCGCGCTCGACGGCGCGGAGGTCCGGTCGGACGGGCCGCTCGCGAAGCCGGTCCGGCTCAACGTGCTTCCGGTCCAGCGGCCCCACCCGCCGCTCTGGATCGCCGTCCAGCGTCGCGAGGCGATCCCGTTCGTCGCGCGCCGGGGAGCCTCCCTCGCGCTGGTCCCGTACGCGACCGTCGCGAACCCCGAGGAGCTCGCCGCCGAGGTCCGGGAGTTCCGCTCCCATCTGGCCCCGGGAGTTTCCGCGGAAGTCGCGGTGGCGGTCCACCTGTACGCTGGCGACCACGTCGAGCGAGCTCGCACGGCGCTCCAGGAGTACCTGGAAGCGCGCCTCGCGACCCAGAGCTCGTTCTACCAGGAGAAGGTGCGCCGGGACCCCCGTCACGCGAGCGCCGCCACGATCGAGTCGAGCGGGTTCGCCGTGTTCGGCCGTCCGGCGGAGGTCGCGGAACGGCTGCGCGCGTTCGCCGCTCTCGGAGTGGACGAGCTCCTCGGGATCTTCGATTTCGGTGGGCTACCGATCGACGAGGTCCGCCGGTCGGTCCGCGCGCTCGGCGCGGCGATGCGGGCCGCGTCGGGGTGACGAGCGCGACCGTCAGGGCGAGCCGCCCGGCGGCGTGGGCAGCGGAGGGGGTGCGTCGGCCGCGGGCTCGGCCGGCGGCGGGGGGTTGGACGCGGACGGGTCCTTCCACTCGGTCGCGGGCGGCGTCGACGGGGGTGGCGCCGGTGGCGCCATGGTCTGGGTCGTCGGCTCGGCCATCGGGGTCGGGGCCATCGGCGGGCTTCGTCCCCGGCGGATCATCACCGCGAGGACGATCGCCACGAGGACGATCACGAGCAGGAGGATCAGCCAGCCTACCGTGAGGCCGCTGCCCGCGCCGAGCTCGTAGCTCAGCACGGACGGGTGGGCGTTCACCGTCAGGCCGGTCTCTCCGTAGCAGTAGTAGCCATCGTAGCAGTCGGGTCCGTAGACCCCCGGGCTCTCGACATACGCTTCGATGAACACCTGGCCCGACGGGGTGCTCGACGGGATCGTCAGCGAGATCGTGCCCGAGGAGCTCGTCGTCTGGATGTAGGGCGTGACCTGAGTCAGGAGGAGGTACAGGTATACCGTGAACTTGCCCGGCAGCGGAGCGTTCCCGAGCGGGGCGAGCGACCAGGAGACCTGGATCGTCTGGCCAGGCTGGTAGCTCCCGTCCGAGTAGCTCGAGGCCGTGGAGACCCCGAGTCGCACCGCGAAGCCGGTCTCGAGCGTGTAGTTCAGGTTCGTGTTCCAGGCATAGACCCCGTTCGTGGTCGACTGGGCCCAGACAGTGACGTAGTACCACTGCGCGGGGTTGGTGGACGGAACGGGGAACGAGACGGCGCCCGAAGCGGGCACGGTCCCGACCGCGACGACCCCGGTGCCGGTCTCGGTCTCGGTGAGCAGGTTGTACCACTCGCCGGTCACGTTGTAGTAGAGGGTCGTCCCCGGGAGCGGGGAAGGCGCGACCGACGTCTGGAAGGTGAGGGTCTCGCCCGCGGTGAAGTAGGTGCTCCCTTCCGCGCTCACGAAGAGCGTTGGCTGCTCGGCGAGCGCGACCGCGACGCCGACGACCGGTCCGGTGGAGTTCGTCGCCACAACGTACACCTCGAACGCGCCCACGAACGTCGTCGGCAACGCGAATTGGACGGTGCCCGACTGGTTCGTGCCCGCGGAGATCGGGCCGGTGGCCAGGAAGCGGCCGCCCGCGACGATCGCCCACTGCGAGGCCGAGAGCTCGCCGGTCAGCGTGGAGTTCGAGCTCGAGAGCGTCCAGGTGGCGGTCACCGTCGCCCCGACGTCGTAGTCCACGGCGTTGAGGACGACCTCGACCGCGCCGGTAGCGGCCGCGGGGATCACCCAGAACGTCGAGTTTTCGTACGCCCCGAGGTAGCCCGGAGCGGTCGCGACGGGGTCCGTGACGCTCACGTTGACGGAGTTGTAGAACGGGTACCGGAACTCGGAGCTGAACAGCGGCGCCGTGGGCAGGAAGGACAGCTCGACCGGCCCGTTGGTGCTGGTCGTGAGGTTCGTAGGCGGGCTCCCGAGCGGGGTAACGGTCTGCGTCCCGTTCCAGAAGCTCACGCTCACGCGGAGGCCCGGGACGTAGAGCGTATTGTCGGTCGGAACGTGCGCGCGGACCCAGAGACAGATGTAGACCGGCGAGCCGCTCGTGAACGTGGTCTCGAACGTCCCCGCGGCGCAGTCGGGGCTCGAGGAGAGGGTCATGTCCTCGATCTGGGGTTGGCCGACCCAGAACACGAGTTCGGCGGTCTCGTTCTCCGCTATCGTCCCGGAGGAGTTGACGACGGCCCAAACCTCGACGTACACCTCGGTGTCGGGGGTGGCGTCTGCGGGGACCTGGAAGGTGAACGTTCCGGCGCCCTTGGTCGGCAGCGCGAGGAGGCCCGGAGTGAACAGATTCTGGCCGGTGCCGTTGTACGTTCCCGTCGCCGTGAGCGACGTGAGGTCGCTGTAGGTCGCCCCGTTGGCGGACGCGGTCGCGATCCACGAGACGTTCACGCTCTCCCCGGGGACGGTCACCGCCCCGTCGCCGGGGGCGCTCTCCAGCTCGAGCGCGTAGGTGCGCACCGTCAGGGTCGTCGAGGTGAAGCCCCCGAGCGGGGCCGAGGCGGTGATGTTCCAGAGCCCGCCGACCGCGACCGCGGCCGGGAACGTGTAAGAGAAGTGGTTGTCCGTGGGCGTGAGGTTCTCGTGGGTCGTCGGGTCGATCCCGAGGTTGACCGAGAGGACGGGGTTGACGAGACCGTCCCGGGTCGCGTTCGGGTCGTTGATCGTGACGTTGACCGAATGGTCGTCGGCGAGGTCCTCGATGGAGAAGTAGATCGTAGCTTCGCCCGGAGAGCTGCCGAACTCGGAGGTGAAGCAGCTGCCGGTGCAGAAGGTCGTGGTCGCGTCCCCGAGGCCGTTGTAGGTAGCGATCTCGATGTCGCTGGCCGAGGGATTCGAGGGGGCCGAAGTGGTGACGGTCGAAGCCTCCAGGGGGGAGGACGGGGCGGACCGGGGGGCCGAAGCAGCTCCCAAGCCGGCGAGCACCGAGACGATCATCACGGCGGCGAGCACGTAGGCGAGGAGTCGGCGCGACATCGTAAGAGACCGCGTTCACCTGGTATAAGAACCCGCCGCGTTTTTCGAAGCGGTCGGACCGCCCGGTTCTCGACCCGGAGCATCGGTCCGGGGCGGCCCCAGCGCCCCCGGTCGAACGGACTTTATCCGTCGGACCTTACGGTCGTTCGGTATGCCCGAGATCCTCCCCGGAGTCCATCAGGTGGAAGGCGTCGACCCGAGTCCCGACTTCTCGACCCACGTGTACCTCGTGAAGGACAAGGGGCCAACGTGGA
>JASHWZ010000061.1 GCA_030043865.1 Thermoplasmata archaeon
CGGCGGACTCCTGGCCGCGGTGCTGGAGCGCCCGGAGTCCCCGGAAGATGTACGGCGCCGCGCCCTTCCCCTGGAGCGAGACCCCTACGACCCCGCAGGAATCGCGCGCCGGCATGGGACGAACGAGGGCGAGAGCGGGGCCTCCCGACCGAGCCACTCGGCCCCGCTTCTTAAGCGGTGCGGAACTGGTGGCGCGAGCGTCACCCGAAGAGGGCGGAGAGACCCTCGGCCGCCTCCTCCTCGGAGACGCCCTTCTCTTCCTTCTTTTCCTCTTCCTTCTTCTCGCCCTTCGCGTCCTTCTTCTCGGCGGGGGCCGGCGCGGCGGGGGCGCTGAACGTCTCCGCCTTCGCCAGCACTTCGGCGAGGTTGACGCCCTCGAGCGAGGCGATGAGCGCCTTCACCCGCGCGGCGTCGGGCGTGATGCCCGCCGCCGTCAGCGTGCCCGTCAGGGACTTTTCGTCGATCGGCTTTCCGGCCGCATTGAGCAGCAGCGCGCCATACACGTACTCCATCTTTCTCACTCCGTGGACTTTGGGGGGACCCTCAGTTGCCCGTCAATTTGCCGACCGCCGCCGCCTCGCGCATCGCCTTCGCGAAGAGCGGCTCGATCGTCTCCTTCGTAACGTATCCGGCGGCCAGGGCGAGACCCAAGGCTCGCCGGTGCGCGCGGGATACGAGTAGCGGGACGGTGGCGGGGGTCGCGTAGCCGATCTCGAGCGCGAGGCCGAGCGCGGCGTGCGCCGCACGGGTGAGGTCGGCCCGCTGGGCGTCGAGGTCAACGTTCAGGACCGACGGCGGGTAGAACGTCTCGCCGTCGACCACGCCCCGGAGCGCGAGCCCCACTTCGAGCGGGAAGATCTCGAGACGAGTGAGCAGCCCGGCGACCTCGCGCGAGATCGGAGCGCCCGCCTTGACGATCGTCGTCTCCTTCTTCAGGACGACCTTCCCCTTCTCGATTGCCGCCGGGAACCCGGCGTGCTGGAGCTCACCGACGATCGGCCCCGGCTTGAAGCTGGTCGCACCGGCCGGGACGACGATGTCGTGCGGGGCGACCTCCCCGCCGCGGGCGGGGGTCGGCGAACGGGTGCGTGCGAGCTCTTGGAACAGGGCGAACGGATTCCCCTCCGCCGCGAGCACGGCGGTCTGGTCCTCCACTTGCTCGAGCAGGGGCTTCAGGGCGGGCCGCTTCGCGCTGGCCTTCTCGATCGCGTGACGGATCGAAGTGTTGGTCGCGACGCGGATCGGGTGTCCCCGGGCGCGCAGTTCCCGTCGCATGGTCTGCAGCGCCGCGGCGGGGACGCCGCGGATCCCGACGACGGCGGTCATCGGGCGGGAGAGGAGGACGTTCTCGAGCTCATCCACGGCGGCGAGTCGCTCCGCGGGCACCGAACCTCGACCGGGCATCGCTCCCTCCTACCAGAGCCGGACCGCCGGTCCCATGGTCGTCTTGACGAAGACCGACTCGATGTTCGTGCGGCCCCGTTCGAGCTTTCCGACGATGCGGCCGAGCACCGCGTCGACATTCTGCGCGATCTGCTCCGGCTTCATCGACCGCGTGCCGACCGGCGCGTGGAACGTCCGGTTCCCCTTCGAGCGGATCCGGATCGAACGCTTCAGCGCGTTGACCAGGTTCGTGGGGTCGCTGCCGGGGGGCACCGGCCGCGGCATCTTGCCGCGCGGACCGAGGACCGTCCCCAGCCGCTTGCCGATCGTCGGCATGATCGGCGCCTCGGCGAGGAAGAAATCGATCCCGTTGGCGGCCTTCTTCGCGGCCTTCTTGTCCTTCGCGAACTCATCGAGCTCGTTCGCCGCGACCACGAGGTCGGCGACGCCACGCATCTTCTGGCAGAGCTCGGGCGAGCCGAACACCGCCACCTTCACGGCCTTCCCCCGGCCGTTCGGCAGTTGCACCTCGTCCTCGAGGCGGTTCTTCGGGATCGAGAGGTCGAGGTCCTTCAGGTTGACCGACACTTCGACGGTCTCGCCGAAGCCGCGCTCGGGCGCCTTCCCCAGCGCCTCGGTCACGACTTCGAGCGACGGTCGGTCGGCCATAATCTCCTCGTGGAGCGCGGCCGCCGAGCAGGCTTCGGTAAATAAGCCTTCGCGTGCCGCTCCTCGAGAGCCACGGAATTTTGGCACGGACCCTACGCCGCGCTCGCGCGCACGCGCCGGAGCGGGTTACGGGGGGGCCAGACGCTTCTCGAACAGCGTGCAGTCGAGGCCCCCCACGGCGACCTCGCCCACGCGCCGGAAGCCGTTCGATCGGTAGAACTCGTGCAGCCGCGTTGCGGAGGTCAGGCAGTCTAGCCGGACGAACGCCCGATGGCGCGCTCGGACCTCTCCGTCGGCCCAGGTGAGGATCCGGCTCCCGAGGCCGTGTCCCGCGAACGCCCGGCGAACGGCGAGACGATGCACATACCCGGCGTCCGCGGGCCGGGGACCCCAGAACGGTAGGTCCTCCCACTGTAGGGTCACCGTGCCGGCCGGACGACCCGCCGGGTCGGACACACAGTACGCCTCGCCGCGGTCGAGCCCCAGCTGCACGCGATCTTCGGGAAACGGCACGGGCCACGGGTGAGGGAACCCCCGGGCGACCTCCCACCGCGACGCTTCCGCGAGCGTCTCTAGCACTTCGGAGAGGTCCGCGGTCGTCGCAGCACGGATGCGGAACCCGGCGCCGAGCATCCCGAGGGGGAACCCGGCCCGGGCCAAAACGCCGCGGCGTGCGGAGTTCTCCCGACGGAAAGGGCGAGGCTGAAGAAGCTCGAGTCGGTGACCGTGCACGGTCATGGGATTCTACGCGATTGTCCGGGGACCGCTCGGGGTCGGCAAGACGTCGGTCGCCCGGCGGCTCGCCGCCGAGCTGGACGGCGAGTATGTCTCGATCGACGCGATCCTGGACCGGTACGACCTGGAGGCGTGGGAGGACGGTTACATCTCGGTCGGAAGTTTCGTGCACGCCAACGAGTATGCCGCGAAGGTCGCACGGTCGGCGATGCAGCGGGGTCGACCGGTCGTCGTGGACGGGAACTTCTACCACCGAGCGGCGATCGAAGACCTTGAGCGGCGGCTCCCGTTCCCGCACGAAGTCTTCACCCTGCTCGCTCCCCTCGAGGAATGCGTTCGGCGCGACCGAGAGCGGACCCCGACGTACGGCGCGACGGCGGTCCGCGAGGTCTTCACGAAGGTGACCGACGTCGACTACGGGACCAACGTGGACGCGACCCGCCCGATCGAGTCGGTGGTACGGGAGCTCGCGGAGCGGTCGCGAAATCTCGGCGCGTCACCCCGAAACCAGCGGTCCCGCCGCCCCTAATCATATATATAAGACACGTCTCGGCGGGCGCCGATGCACTATCCAAAGGTCGTGTCCACGTATTGCCCGAAGTGCAAGGTGCACACCCCGCACGACGTGGAGAAGGCGAAGAAGCGTCCCGCCTCCGAGATGAAGTGGGGTCAGCGGCGATTCCGTCGCGCTACCCGCGGCTACGGAGGTTTCCCGCGTCCGAAGCCCGAGGGCCGCGCGAAGGCGGTTCGCCGGGTCAACCTGCGCTTCCGGTGCAAGAAGTGCTCTTACGTGGTGCAACCGGCGAGCTGGCGCGCGAGCCAGCTCGAGCTGGTGGAGCACCACTAAAGGAGGTCCGGATGCACGCGCCCGCTCCGTTCTGGGTCGTGAAGTGCCCCGACTGCTCGACCGAGCAGACGATCTTCAGCCGGCCCGCGACCGTCGTGAACTGCGGGGTCTGCGGGGCGACGCTCGCGACCCCGACCGGCGGT
>JASHWZ010000062.1 GCA_030043865.1 Thermoplasmata archaeon
GGACCGGCCCCACGGCACGCGCGTCGAGCTCGTTCTCAAGGCGAGGTACGTCCGCGGACGCCAATCGCCGTACGAGTACCTGCGCGGCACCGCTATCGTCAATCCCCACGCCCGCATCGTGCTCGTCGAACCCGACGGGACGCGCGTCACCTTCGAGCGTGCGGCGCAGGAGCTTCCCCCGCTCGCCAAGGAGACGCTGCCGCACCCGTACGGTCTCGAGCTCGGCGAACTGGGCTACCTCCTCAAGGCGACGCGCCGTCCGAACCTCGCGGAGTTC
Organism: Thermoplasmata archaeon; assembly: GCA_030043865.1. Lineage (GTDB taxonomy): Archaea > Thermoplasmatota > Thermoplasmata > Lutacidiplasmatales > UBA184 > Lutacidiplasma. The sequence continues at coordinate 278 of JASHWZ010000062.1, forward strand.
CTCTCGAAGGACCTCGCCGGTGTCTCGCCACGCAGCGCCCGCGAGATCTTCGAGAAGTCGGCACTTCGACCGACCCGGCCCCCGGCCTCGATCCAGGGGGAGGAGCAGGAGCGCCTCCTCGCCGCGCTGCACGACGCCCCGCTGGTCGCCCCGTCGCCGGAGTGCCTCTCCCCGATCGGTGCCACCCTGATCAAGCGGGGCCTTCGCAACGTCCTGGGCGAACTCCGGCCGGAGTTCTACGCGCCCCCGGTCAGCCGGCCTCCCAAAGTGCGCGGCGGCTTCCCGTTCATGGTCGAGGTCGGGCTCGTCTACGGCGGAGGGCTTCCGCCGGACCAGCCGGTCCAGATCCTCCGGTTCGCGAACCGCGTGCCGCTCCTCTTTCAGCAGGGCGCGTGCGCGATCACGAACGCGATCGCCTCGATGGACTGGCGGCGCTACGGCCTCGACCAGAAGGGCGGCTCGGGCATCCCCTCCGGCCCGGCGGTCGTGCTCGTGCACGTCGCCTCCACCAAGATCCCCTACACGAGCGAGGCGAAGGAGGCGATCGCCGAGGACCCCGAGATCGACAAGGAGCTCACGCTGACGCTGCAGGCCGCGGCGCGCCACCTCCGCGCGCACATCTCCCGCATGAGCCGCCGGCGGTTCGCGACCGACAAGTTCGCGATCATCCAGCGGATCCTCCCGAAGCTCGCCGAGAAGACGAGCCATCTGGTCGGAAAGCCGGCACCGGACCTGACGCCCGTGATCACGCGCATCATGGACGTGGTGAACGTCGAGACCGAGCTCGCGAGCGACGCGACCGCGGTCCGCCTCGGGGTCGAGGTGACGAACTACACGCCCCGGCCCCGGGTCCTCGAGCTGTTCGTCGAGGTCCCGCCCGAGGAGTTTGCGGTCGCGAGCTTCGACCCCGCCCCCGAGGGGACGGAGCCGGCGCTCGGCCGGGCGTGGTGGACGCTCCCGAAGCTCGTCCCGAACGGGCGCACGAAGCTGGAGGCCCGGTTCCCCGCGAAGACGGACGTCGACGCGAGCGACCTCGACTGGTACGTCGCGGGGATCGACGAGGCGCACGTCCTCGGTGCGGACCCGCTCCCCGGTGATTGGGATGTGCGGTTGCCCCGCACGATCGTGGAGGCGGCCGAGGCCGCCGCGGCCGAGGCGGCCGCGAACCCCGAAGAGGAGGAGGTGGACTACGATGCCGCCGAGTCGAGCGCGCCCGCGAGCGACGAAGAGTGAGGACGACGACCTGCCGAAGATCCGGTCCGACGCGCTGAAGCCGACGCTCGCGCTCGCCGACCAGATCTACCGGCAGCTCGCGGACGGCGAGATCCCGCGGATGAAGCTCCCGCTCCGCACCAAGCAGAACCTCGCCTTCCAGTCCCGGGAGGGGGTCTGGAAGCTTGGGCGCGCGATGGGGACCCGGAGCGCGCGCAAGCTTGACGGCGCGCTGATGCTGCTGCGGACGTTCTACCTGGTCGACTTCATCAACGAGATGGCCCGCGACGCGAAGACGTCGACGTTGCGGGAATTGTACTACATCAGCGAGGCGTGGCAGGAAGGGAAGTTCCACAGCGAGGACGAGTCGAACCTCCTCATCGAGGACCTGGAGGTGCTGTGCGACCGGCTTCGTGAGGATTTCCGGCTGCACCCCGAGGAGAACGGCGCCTCCGTCATCGGCGACCTCACGATCAAGGAGCGGAACCGCAAGGGCGTCGTCAAGAAGATCAACTGCCGCGACGACGTCGGCGACGGCGGCTACGCGCTCCCGTTCAACGTCGAAAAGGAGAAGATCGAATTCGTCGGGACGAACGCGAAGTTCATCATCGCCATCGAGTGCGGCGGCATGGTCGACCGGCTCGCGGAGAACGGCTTCGACGAGAAGCACGACGCGATCCTGCTCCACCTGAAGGGCCAGCCCGCCCGGTCGACGCGGCGGTTCCTGCGCCGGGTCTCGGAGGAGCTGAAGCTGCCGGTGGTCGTCTTCACCGACGGGGATCCTTGGTCGTTCCGGATCTACGCGAGCGTCGCCTACGGCGCGATCAAGACCGCCCACCTCTCCAGCTATCTCGCGACGCCCAGCGCGGAGTTCCTCGGAGTGACCGCCTCCGACATCGAGAACTACGAGCTCCCGAGCGACAAGCTGAGCGAACAGGACATCCACGCGCTGGAGGCGGAGCTCACCGATCCCCGGTTCGGGACCGCCGAGTGGCGGAGCGAGATCGAGCTGATGCTCAAGAACGGCAAGAAGGCCGAACAGCAGTCGCTCGCGAAGTACGGGCTGAACTACGTCACCGACCACTACTTGCCCGAGAAGCTGACGGCGATGGGGATCGGCTGACCGGACGGCGTCCGTCGTCGGTCAGCGGCCGGCCTCGTACAGGTCGACCCGCCCGCACGTCGGGCAATGGTACACCGAGAACGGTTGCGTGCTCTCGGAGAGCTGGTTCCACCCCCCCAGCAGCATCCCCTTCGCTCCGGTCGATCCCCCGACCCGGAAGGCGAGCTCCCCGACCGCGGACATCGGGGTCCGGCAGTTCGGGCAGACTCCGGTCGAGCGGTTCTCCGGAGGGGCGGGGTCCGAAGGAGCCCCGAGGCGGGCCCCGCACGTCGGGCAGACGCCGGAGGAGGGGTCGGGGACCTCCTCCCCGCACATCGGGCACGCTTGCACGGAGGCCATACGCCTCGCCGCGACAAAACCGTACCCGGCCCGCACGCTCCCGCGTTTTCGAGGGTTCCGCGCGGAAACCAAGCTCATCTGGGCGTGCGAGCTCGCCCGGGACGTGGCGGCTCCGGCGAGCAGCGTCACGTGCGCCCACTGCGGCGCGGTCAGCCGCCTCGGCACCCTCCGCTGCCCGTACTGCGGATCGGACCTTCCGCTCCCGCCGTCGCCTCCCGTCGCCGCTCCGGTACTCTTTCCCCGGCCGGACCCATACCGGCTGGTCCCATCCACGCCGGCGAGCGCGCCGACGTCCGCGCTCGTCATCGTCGGGATCGTCCTCGCGGTCCTGGGGGTGTTCGTGCTGATCGGGGCCGCCGTCGTCCACCAGGGGGTCGTGTCGTACAACCAGGGGTGCAGCCAGATCCCGGACTGTTCCGCCGCCGCCGACCCTAGCGGAGGGATCGCCGCCGGGGGAGCGATCCTCATCATCCTGGCCGTGATCCTCGTGGCGCTCGGGCTTTCGAAGTCGCCGTGACGGGATGGCGCGCGCCTGGGCGGAGTCCCGGCCCGCAGAGAATCGTTTAAGAGGTTGGACGGTGCCCGCGGGACGATGAAGTGGGCCCCGGGCCAGCGCTACCTCGCGGAGTTCGTCGGAACGTTCGGACTGTTGATGTGTGTGGCCGGCGCCGCGGTCTTCACGTTGAACATCCCGGGGGTGGAACCGACCGCGCGCCTACTGATGATCGCGCTGTCGATCGGCTTCGGGGTCGCGGGCCTAGTCTGGGCGCTCGGCGACATCTCCGGAGCCCACCTGAATCCCGCGATCACCGTCGGGGCGTGGGTCGCGGGTAGGATCTCGGCGCGGGAGGTCGTGCCGTACATCCTGAGCCAAGTCGCCGGGGCGATCGTGGCCGTCGGCGTCATCGCCGGAG
>JASHWZ010000006.1 GCA_030043865.1 Thermoplasmata archaeon
AGCAGGTCGTCGACCGCCGTGATGCTCCATCGGGTCGGCACGAGCCGCCGGCGACCCCGTCGACCGAGCGTCCCGACGCTGAACGCCCGCTGGATCCGGCTCACGCGCACGCCGCGCTGGTACAGCTCTCCGACCGCGACCCGGGCGTTCGCCGCCGTGTCGGAGGAGAGACGGTCGAGGTGGGGGTCGACGCGCCGGACGTCGAGGCGGAACCGCTCGATCGGGGCGGACGGTCCGAACGGGGGTGCGGAGTCGGAGAGCGCGATGTGCCCGCGGGGCGGGCGGCGGAAGACGGTCTCGCTCTCGGCGGACTCGGCGGCGATGCCGAGCAGCTGGAGGTCCTCGAGGAGTCGGATCGGTTGCTCCGCGTCGGTCACCCGGATCGGAGAGGTGCCCCGAACGAGCCCCGTCCGGAACCCCACGACCTCGGAGACCGAGCGTCCGACCCAGTCCTCGGGGCTATCGAGGAGCTCGGTCGACCCGTGCTCCGGGCTCAGGAGGGGGCCAAAGGAGACCCGGGGGTAGCCGTAGCGTCCGACGAAGACCCCGGGCGGGGAACTACCCGAGAGGTCCCGCCCTCCGACCAGCGGGAGGGTCCGTTCGAACGCGTGGTAGCGGAGGAGGATCGGGCAGACCGGCTTGCCGCACAGCAGCTGGGCGGAGCGGCATCGCACGCAGAGCGTCGGGTCCTCGCGGAGGCCGGGGATGCTCCAGGAGAGCGACGCGATCGGGGAGACCCCCGGTATCGGGGGCGAGGGAACGGCCTCGGTCATCGAGCCCTCACTCCCCACCGCGGGGTCGGTTGAATACTCCGGTCGTGGGGTGGCGAAACACCCCGGCGGGACCCCCTCGGCCCTCGGACCAGCGCGGATTCAAATATCGGGTCGCGGTCGCCGACCGCGGTCTGGGACTGTGGGGTAGCTTGGTCCATCCTTCGGGGTTCGGGACTCCGAGACGCCAGTTCAAATCTGGCCAGTCCCACTGCCGCCCGTTCGGCGGAGGCGGCCGGGGGGACCGCTACGGCTCTCGGGAGAACGCGCGCATCGCCTTCCCCGCGTTCTTCAGCACCGGTCCGCCGTGGTACGTCATCAACGACTCGACCGAGAGCTGATTCACCCGGCGGGCCGAGATCAGCGCGGTCGAATTGTGGTGCGTGTAGTCCGGCACCGTGAGCACTACCTTCTCCCCGAAGACGAAGAAGAGGTCGCCCGAGAACAGGATCTTGCGCTCGGGCTGGTAGTACGAGGTGTGACCCGGCGTGTGGCCGGGGGTATGGTAGGCGATCAGGCCCCCGGCCGCGTCGATCGAGTCGCCGTCCTTGAGGGTCTCGTCGACTCGGAACGGCTCGGCGGGCGGAGTGCCCGGACCGTCGTACGGCGGGTCGCAGGCGATGTACGCCGCCTCGATCCAGTGGGCGTAGGTCTTCGCGTGGGTGTGGTTCGCCATCGCCTTCAGCGCCCCCGTGTGGTCGCGGTGCAGGTGCGTCAAGAGGATCTTCTTGATCGACGTCGGCTCGATCCGGTGGAGCGCGAGGTACTTTTCGATCGCGGCGTGCGCCCCGGGGAGCCCGGTGTCGATCAACGTCCACGTCGGCCCCTTGTCCTTCACGAGGTACACGTGGGTCGAGAAGTCGGGACTCGGGTCGACGCCTTCCACCTGATGGACTCCGGGGAGGATCTCGGGCATACCGAACGACCGTAGGGTCCGACGGATAAAGTCCGTTCGACCGGGGGCGCTGGGGCCGCCCCGGAGCGATGCTCCGTGTCCAGAAGCGGGCGGTCCGACCACTTCGAAAAACGCGGCGGGTTCTTATACCAGGTGAACGCGGTCTCTTACGATGTCGCGCCGACTTCTCGCCTACGCGCTCGCCGCCGTGATGATCGTCTCGGTGCTTGCCGGCTTGGGAGCTGCTTCGGCCCCCCGGTCTGCCCCGTCCTCCCCCCTGGAGGCTTCGACCGTCACCACCTCGGCCCCCTCGAATCCCTCTGCCAGTGACATCGAGATCGCTACCTACAACGGCCTCGGGGACGCGACCACGACCTTCTGCACCGGCAGCTGCTTCACCTCCGAGTTCGGCAGCTCTCCGGGCGAAGCTACGATCTACTTCTCCGTCGAGGACCTCGCCGACGACCATTCGGTGAACGTCACGATCAACGACCCGAACTCGACCCGGGACGGTCTCGTCAACCCCGTCCTCTCGGTCAACCTCGGGATCGACCCGACGACCCACGAGAACCTCACGCCCACGGACAACCACTTCTCCTACACGTTCCCGGCCGAGGTCGCGGTCGGCGGGCTCTGGAACATCACCGCCTCGGCCCCGCTCGGGGGCTTCACCTCGACGACCCTGACGGTGCGCACCTACGCGCTCGAGCTGGAGAGCGCCCCCGGCGACGGGGCGGTGACCGTCCCTGGCGAGAGCGTGAACGTCTCGTGGATCGCGACCGCGTCCGCCAACGGGGCGACGTACAGCGACCTCACGTCGCTCACGGCGACGGGAACGTACAACGGCACCGGCCAGAACCTGTTCACTCCGGGCCTCCTCGCGCTGCCGACCAAGGGCGCCGGAACGTTCACCTTCCAGGTCCCCGCAGACGCCACCCCCGACACCGAGGTGTACGTCGACGTCTGGGCCGTCGTCAACTCCTCC
>JASHWZ010000063.1 GCA_030043865.1 Thermoplasmata archaeon
GGCCCCGCACCCGGTTCCGGAGCCGCCCGCTCTCCTCGCCGCCCGACTCTCCGCCGACCGGACGTCCCTTATACCTTCGCGACTTCGTCACGGTGTCGGCTGTGGGGTCAGCCGCCAACCGCGTCGACGCGGGCGGAAACCGCAGCGAGCTGCCGATGACCCCTACGAGGCAGCAGCATGCAGGGTAGCGGGGGGACGCGTCCGGAGCCGACGAAGAGCGCCCGAGCGAAGCCGGCCGAGATTCCCGAGCGTCTCCGCGACCACCTGCGGCCCTGGATCGACGTCGACGCCGTCGGCCCCGAGGGGCTGTGGGAGTGGCTCGAGGTCGTGCTCCCCCTCCTCCCTACGTCGCGCGACGCCACGGCGCCGGTCGGCGTCTCGGGCCGGAGCGACCGGATGCGGGAGCTCGCGCGAGACCTGGTCGACTGCGCGGGCGACCGGGCCCGACTGATCGCCGACTGCGACCTGTACTACCGGGACAACGTGGCCCTCGCCCGACGCGTCAAGGCGCTCGAGGCGACGCTCCGCATCGGGGCGACGCATCCGCCGCCGGCGGACGAGGGGGCTGGCGCGGACGACGAGCCGGTCGAGCAGGTCGCGGAGCGGTACCTACCGCGGAAGTGAGGCGATGACCGTACCTCCCACCCCGCCCGAGGCGACGACCCGCGCCGGGCCGCGACGCATCGTGGTGGCGTACGACGGCTCGCCGCCGTCGGAGCGCGCGGTTCGGTTCGCCCTCTCGGGCATCGGGGGCCCGGACGCCGAGGTCTGGATCGTGCACGCCGACGAGGCGCCGCACACGGTCGCCGAGCCCCGGACCGACGAGGAGCGAGGCACCGAGGTCGGGGCGATCGAGCAGGCGTTGCGCACGTTCCAGTCGACCGCCGACGCGGCGCGGGTCCACGTGCACGCCTGGGTGCGGGAGGGGACGCCGGCGACGGTCCTCCTCGCGGCGGCCGGCGAGGTCCACGCCGACCTGGTCGTCGTCGGCACCCGAGGCCTCCGGAGCGCGGGGCGGCTCCTCCTCGGCTCGGTCTCTTCCGAGGTCGTCGCCCGGGCGAAGCAACCGGTGACGGTCGTTCCGTGAGCGGGCCGCCCGGTCACGCGGCGGCGGCGACGTAGATCACGACGACGAGCGTCACGACGAGGATGTACGCGAGGTACTGGCCGAGCCGGCCGGTCATGATGCCGGCTTTGAGCGCGGCCGCGACCGCGTCCCCGAACCGGACGAGGTCGTCGTAGAACACCTTGAAGACGTCGAGGACCTCGAGGTCGACGTTGTAGGAGACGGGGGTCGCGAGCTCCGCCCGTGTCCCCGCCCCGGTGCCGGTCCGCACCTCCCGCGTCTGGAGGACCGAGCGCATCATGATCCGGATCCCCGTGCTGTACCCGAACGAGGTGTACGTCTCCCCGTCGCACCCGGGCGGGCTACCGGCCATCCACGGCTCGACCCGGCGCGCGCCGAAGCCGCCCCCGAGCGCGAAGTAGCCGAGCGCGACCGCGGCGCCCGCCGCGAGTCCGATCGGCACGGCGGGTGGGGAGAGGATCCCGAACGGTGAGCCCGACAGGATCGACCAGCCGTCGGGGATCGAGAGGAGGCTACCGACGGGGGCCGCGACCGCGGTGTGGGCGAAGGCGGCGACGCTCGGCGTGATGAGTCCGAGGAGCCACGGTGCGCCGACGCCGACCGCGAGCACGACCGCTCCGACCGCGCCGACCGGCGCGGCGAGGCCCCGCGCCCGCGCGGTCGGGCCGGTCGCGGACGGCTTCCAGAGGAACGAGAACCCGAGGAATTTCACCATCGCGACGAGGATCAGCCCGGCGGCGAGCGCCACCGCGGCGCCCGCGAGGAGGCCGACGAACTGGACCCACTCGGCCGAGAACCGGTACGACTGGAACAGGGCCTCGAGCACCATCCACTCGCTGACGAACCCGGCGAGCGGCGGGGCCGCGGCGAGGCTGAGCGTCGCGGCGATCGTGCCGAGACGGGCGGCCCGGTCGGCGTCCTTCGCGCGCCCGTGCGTCGAGTTGAGGTCGAAGGTATGGGTCCCGTGCTCGAGGTACCCCGCGCTGAGGAAAAGGGCGGTCTTCGCGATCGCGTGCGCGAGCGCCTGGTAGAAGGCGGCGAACAGCGCGAAGACGGCGAGCTCCGCGAGCCCGTCCGCCCGCGCGATCAGCGCGATCCCGAGCGCGACCAGGATGAGGCCGTTGTTCTCGATCGTGCTGTACGCCGGGAGCCCCTTCGAGTGCTCGCTGACCGCGGCGAACAGGGCGCCGAGGAGGACCGAGATCGCGCCGATTCCGAGCATGAGCGCGCCCCACCAGACCGGCGGCGGCGACGGGAGGAGGCTGATCACCCGGAAGAGGCCGTACGCCCCCGCGAGCGTGAGCGTCGAGCTGAGGACGGCGGACGCGTTCGACGGGGCCGACGAGTGCGCGATCGGGAGCCACTCGCTCATGTGGAACGGCGCGACCCCCATCTTGAGGCCGAAGCCGATCAGCGCCGCGACGAAGACGATGCTCGCGAGCGCGCCGGCGGTCGCGACCGGCACCTCGAGGAACGAGCCGCTCATCGCGTGGAGGCCGGCGACCGCCACGAGCACGAGCAGCGTGCTCGCCTCCCCGAACGCGAGGAAGACGAACGCCGCCGAGAAGACGCGCCCGGAGCGACCGTGCGCCTGCAGGATCATCCCGTACGACGCGAGCGTCATCGTCTCCCAACCGACGAGGAACAGGAGCAGGCTCGACGACGCGACGAGCAGCGCGATCGACCCGAGGGTCAGCGCGTAGCAGAACGCGAGGAGCGGCGAGGGCCGGTCGTCGTACGCAAGGGAGTACGCCGACGTCGCGACCCAGACGATCGCGGTCGCGAGCGCGAAGAACGCGGAGAGCCCGTCGAGCGAGAGCGACTCGGCGTCCCCGAGCGGGCCCGACCAGGACGGCCCGGTGACCGGTCCCGCGACCAGGGCTCCGACCGCGGCGACGAGCCAGAGGACCGAGGCGGCGAGCGCCGTGGCGTACCCGAGGTCGCGGCGCACGACCGAGAGCGCGGCGCCGGCGAAGAAGCCGACCACCGCGGCCGTGAGCACGAACCCGAGGAGCGCGGTCATCGTCGTCCCTCGCGGGTCTCACGGTCCCGCCCGTTGAGTTTGAGGAGCCCGTCGAGGATCGCGGTCGGCGTCGGTGGGCAGCCGGGGACGTAGACGTCCACGGGCACGAGGCCGTCCAGCGCGGACGCGAGGCCCTCGGTCCCGGCGAACACCCCGCCGCTGATCGGACAGGCGCCGACCGCGACCACGGCTTTCGGGGCGGGGAGGGCGTCGTACGCCCGCCGGAGCGGCTCCACCATCTCGGCGGTCGGCACCCCGACCACGACGAGGACGTCGGCGTGGCGCGGGGAGTTCGTGAAGAAGATCCCGAGGCGCTGGAGGTCGTAGTACGGGTTCGCGAGCGCGAGCACCTCGAGGTTGCACGCATTGCAGCTTCCGACGTCCACGAGGAAGAGATGCAGCGAGCGCCCGAGGCCCGCGAGCGGCGGCGCGCCGTCCGGCACCGGCGTCGGACCGGCCGAGATCCGAAGGAGGTCGCTCCGGGAGCGCGTGGCCGCCTCCACGCTCCCCGAGAACGAGAGCCCCGCCCCGACGCAGCGCGCGCACCGGATGCATTTCCCCTGGTCGACCGCGGTCTCGGTGATCGCGCCGACGGGGCAGCGGTCCCGGGCGGCCGGCAGCGACGTGGCCGGGGATTCGGGCACCGGCGGCCGACCGGTCGGCGGGGTCTCGTCGTCCGTGGCCGCCGCCTTCGGGTAGCGGCTCGTCAGGATCCCGCGGGACACCGACTGCTCGATCCAGGACGCCATCGGGGTCACCCGTCCGTCTCGGCGAAGGCGAACCCGAAGCTCTCGAACGCGAAGTGGAAGTCGGTGAACACGGCGTCCCGCATCCCGGCGGCGAAGAGGGGCCAGTTCGCCTGGCTCGGGGAGCGCAGATCGAGCCCGACGACGCGGCCGGCCGCGACGCGGACGTCGTAGACCAGGTCGCCGCTCGGCGCCTCGACCCGGCCGAGGCCCCGACCGGGAGCGACGGCCGACCCCGGTGGCTCGTCCCCGGCGCCGGCCGCGGGCCAGCGTTCGAGCATCTGCTCGAGCACGAGGAAGCTCGCGCGGACCTCCTCGGCGCGGGTCGCGACCCGGGCGAGCGCGTCGCCGCCGCTCTCGTGCGGCAGCGGCAGGAAGAGGTCGGTGTACGGGGCCACCGGGATCCGGAGGCGGTCGTCCCACGCGACCCCCGAGGCGCGGAGCGTCGGCCCGACCGCGCCCCACTCGACCGCCGCGTCCCGGGCGACGGGACAGGTGCCCTGGATCCGGTCGACGAACGTCCGGGACTCGAGGAAGAGCCGCCAGAGCCGTTCGAACTCGTCCCCGAGCCGACCGAGCCGCGTCGCGAGCGCGCGTCGGTCGGTCGGGTCGAGCCGGCGGGCCGGCCCCCCGGGAAGGAGCGCGCCGAACAGCCACCGGTGGCCGAAGACCGCGCCCTGCGTGCGGAGCACTTCCTCCGCCAGCGCGTGGGTCTGGGCGAGCCCGACGTTCTGGGAGGCCGCCTCGGCGACGCGGGCGATCACGTGCACGTGGTTGTAGATCCGCTGGAGCTCCTGGGCAAGCCCCCGCACCCACCATTCCTCCGTCGGAACGGCGCGCCCTTCCGCGCTCTCGACCGCGTCCAGGAACGCTGCGACGTGCGCCGCCGAGAAGTTGCCCGCGAGGCGCTCGACGCGGAGCGCGGCGTCGACGACCGTCTGGCCGACGACCGCCGCGCGGACCCGCCGGCTCTTGAAGCCGCCGACCGGCACGAGGTTCAGGACGCGCTCGCCGTACGTCCGCACGTCGAACCGACCGGCCTCGGGCACGCCCATCGAGAGCGGCCCGTACGGGAACGTGAACACCCCGTATCCCTCGACCTCGGGGGCCGGGGCGAGCGCGTGGGGTCGGGCGGCTCCCGCCGCGGTGCGCCAGACGGCCCACGGCGTGTCGAACGCGGGGTCGGGTCCTCCCGGCGCGAGGACCGACATCCCCTCGGAGTAGTCGTTGACGAGCGAGAACGCGCCGTCCTCCGGCGCGTAGGCGAGCGCGCGACTCGCGCGGTCGGCGCGCGGCGCGGCGGCGGGCTCGACCCGCCAGCCCGGTCGCCTCACGGCAGCGAACCTCCGAGGAAGACCGCCGCCCCCCGGAGCGCGGGGGAGAGGTACGGGAGCGCCGCGACGCCGATCGCGAGCGCGACCCCGAGGTTGAGGTAGGCGAACCCCCAGCCGGACTCGGAGTCCGTGGCCACGGGGCGCGGGGGAACGAGCGGCTCGCCGAACACCATCCGACCGATCTGCGAGTTCACGCCGAGGAAGGCGACGAGGATCGCGACGACCACGACCGCGGCGACCCAGACGAGCCCCGCGGCGAGCGCCCCGGCGACGATGAGCAGCTCGCCGAGAAACGTGCCGAACGGCGGCGCGCCGGTCACGGCGGCGGCCGAGACGACCCAGGCGAGCCCGGTCGCCGGCATCGTCTCGCGCAGGTTCCGGATCTCGTCGATCCGGTTGGTCCCGGTGGTGCGCAGCACGTTACCGCCGCAGTAGAACGCGGCGGACTTCGCGAAGGCGTGGGCGACGAGGAGGATCAGCGCCCCGTAGAGCGCGACGCCGCCGATCGCGATGCCGATGACGGCGAGGCCCATCACCTCCATGCTCGAGTACGCGAGGAGGCGCTTGAACGACCGCTGCCGCTGGATCAGGAACGCCGCGACGAGCGCGGTCGCGATCCCGAACGCGAGCAGGAGGTCCGTGATCACCGCGGGCGCCGGGCTCGGGAGGACCCGATAGACGCGCAGGAACGCGTAGAGCGCGGTCGGGAGGAGGACCCCCGAGAACATCGCCGACACGGGGGACGGCGCCTCGGAGTGGGCGTCGGGGAGCCAGGAGTGCATGGGGAACAGCCCGACCTTGGTGCCGTACCCGACGAGGGCGAGCGCGACCGCCATCTCGACCGGGAGCGTCACGGCCGGCGGGTTCGCCGCCAGTTGGAGCGCGTCGAGCGTGCCGGTCGAGACGTACAGCAGGAGGAGCGCGAACAGGGCGATCGTGAGTCCCGCCGAGGCGACGAGGGTGTACCGCCAGGCCGCCTCGACGCTCGACGGCCGGCGTTCGAGCACGATCAGGAGCGCGCTCGCGACCGTCGTCGCCTCGACGCCGATCCACATGAGCCCGAGGTCGGTGACGACGAGCACCGCGATCATCGAGAACGCGAACGCGGAGAGGAGCGCGTAGTAGACCTGCGGCGTCAGGAACGGCCGGGCGACGTGCTCGAGGTAGCCGCGGGAGTAGAAGATCGAGGTCGCGTACACCCCCGTCACCATCAGGAGGAACACCTCGCTGAGCGGGTCGAGCCCGAGGTAGGCCCCCCAGCGCCCGGTCGCGCCGGTGGCGAGGAGGACCGCGGCCGCCGCGAACGCGAGGACCGCCCCGGCACGGGCGACCGCCTGGCTAACCGCCGGGTACGGGATCAGCGCGAGGACCGCCGCGGCCGACGGTGCCGCGAGGAGGACGAACAGCCCGAACGGGTCGCCGAAGGCGATCATCCGGCGAGCTCCTCCAGCGCCGCCTCTTCGAGCGTGCCGGTGACGTCGCGCTGGATCGAGAGGATGACGGCGACCAGCACGACGCCGAGGACGTCAAGGAAGACAACGACCTCCACGAACAGGGGGAACCCCTGCGCGAAGAGCGCGCCCGCGTAGACGACCGCGTTCTCCTCCTCGAGGTACCCGATCACCTGGACGATCGTGTTCGACCGCGTCGCGAGCATCAGGAGCCCCTCGACGAGGAGCACGAACGGCAGCGCGGCGCCCGGCTGCGGGAAGATCGAGGCGAGGGTCTGCTGGAAGACGAACCAGGCGATGATCGCGAGCGCGACCGCGGCGAGCGCGTGGCCGGTGACCCGGTGCGCGGCGTGCAGCTCGCGCATCCTCCATCGGAAGGCGCGGATCTGCCGGCGGAGCACGTACGGGATCAGACCCGCGCGGACCGCGACCGCGAGCCCGGCGAGGATCGCGAGGTCGACGCTCTGCGTCGTCCAGGCGAGCCAGCCGAGCAGCACCGCGAGGAGGAGCGACTGGACCGCGATGCCCCGGATGAGCGGGTCGACGAACGACTCCGATTGGAGGTACAGGGCCGTGAGGAGGATCCCGACGCCGACGAGGGCGACGACCTCGGCCGAGCCGTCCATTCACGGCACCCCCAGGACGGCGAACGCGAAGACCGCGAACACCGCGAGCGAGAACGACAGCGCGAGGAAGTCGCGGATCTTGAACAGGCGGACCTTCGCGACCGTCGCCTCGACGAGGACGATGACGCCGACGAGCAGCAGCAGCTTGACGAGGAGCAGCCCGATGTTCTCGACCGCCCCGCCGACCGTCGGGGCCGCGTCCATCCCCCACGGGAGGAGGAAGACGTTGACGAACACCGAGTAGAGGAGGAACTGCTTCAGCCAGCCGTTCCAGCGGTTGAGCCCGAGGAGGCGGCCGGAGTGCTCGAAGATCCGCCCGTCCTCGAGCATGCCGAACTCCATCAGCCCGACGCTCTCGACCGGGAGCTTGCCCGTCTCGGCGAGCAGGAGGAGGAAGAACGCGGCGGTGACGAGCAGGTGCGTCGGCGCGAGGTACGCCGACGTGGAGGAGGCGAGCAGGTTGTTCGTGACGTACGGGTTGTTGGTGCCCGTGATCACGGCCACCGCGAAGAACACGATGATCAGCGTCGGCTCGGCGAACGCCGCGAAGGAGACCGTGCGGCTCGCGCCGAGCGCCGCGTAGTTGCTGCCGGAGTCGATCGCGGCGAGGAGCGTGACGGTGCCCGCGAGGCCGAAGAGCAGCCCGCCGCCGAGGAAGTCGACCGTGGAGGCGAACGGGATCGGGTACGGGGTGATCACCGGCACGACGACCGAGATCAGGAGGTACGCGCCGAACGCGACGAACGGCGCGACGAGGAATACCGCGGAGGAGTTCTGCGGGAGCAGCGTCTCCTTACGCAGGTACTTCGCGAGGTCGAAGTACGGCTGGAAGATCGACGGCCCGCTCCGGGACTCCGTCCATGCCTTCCACCGGTACGCGACGCCGGCAATCAGCGGAGAGAGCAGGAGAACGGTCGCCGCCTGGAGGATGTTAACGACCTGCGTTGCCCAGTCCATCGTTGCCTACCCCGTTGTGGAGTAGGCGTCATTGGCCCCGGGGGCGGTTGGCCGGCGGACCGGCGGGCGGACGCCTCCGCCCGATGTTAGACTACTTCGTCGCCTACTTAGGAGTAGCGTACGACCGGCGGCGGAACGCGCCCCGCGTCGTCCGCCGCCACGGCTCCCGGGGGGCCGCCGGGACCGTGACGCCTACCCGCCGGCGCTGGGAGCGTCGCCGCGTCGCCGGCGCGTCGGCAGGTACCGTTCCGAGACGTCCTCGACGTCTTCGTCGTCGGGGATCACGACCTTGTTCCCCGCCATCTCGAGCGTGCGCAAGGCGGCCTCGAGGGCGCGGAGGCGTCGGACGAGCAGCTCGTTGTCCCGGTGGCTCTGCTCGGCGATGACGTTCAGCCGGGCGTGCTCTCGGGCGTAGACGACCAGGCGTTGCTGCAGTTCGCGCAGCTCTTCCGCGCGACCCGCGTACGGCGGGATCGAACCGTGCCGCCCGGTCGCCGGGCTCGGCAGGAGCGGGATCACCGCCCGGAGCCACAGCCAAAACCCGTCGGGGCCGACCTCGTCCACGTCGACCCAGGCGTGCAGGCGCCGGCGCAGGTCGGGAGGGATCTCGAACGCCGGCACCGCGGCGTCGTCCTTCTTCTTCGGCTTGCCAATCACGTAGCCCAGCACCGCTGCTGCCTCCCAGGGGTCATCGGCAGCGCGCTGCAGTTTCCCTCCGCGGTGTAGCGGAGGGGGGCTGACCCCACAGCCAGAGCGTCGCATCCCGCGTGGGTATTTGGAACGGACTGTGACGTTCCGCGTCGGCCCGCCGACCAAACCTACTTAGGGCAGCGTTCCGCGCGATGGTTTAGCATACCCAATTTCGTAGCCGATTATCTACCGACTCTCTGTAAGCGTGCTCCATGGCAACACCTGCCACGGTAGAAGCCCCGTTCGACCAGACGCAGAGCAGGGACCCGTTCTGGGCTCCGGCGAGCGTCGTCGGACTGTGCGGCTTCGGGACAACGACGATGATCGCCGGCATGGCGATCGCGACGAACGGGGCCCACTGGGGGGTCGACAACGGAGCGGTCTTTCCGATGGCGCTCGCCTTCGGTGGGAGCGCGCAGTTCGTCGCGGGGGTCATCATGCTCCGGCGCGGCGAGATCTTTCCCGGCTCGGCGTTCATGGGGTACGGGGCGTTCTGGTGGGCGTTCACGTTGTTCCTGAGCGGCCTGACGGGCGATGCGGCGTTCGGGCCGACGGCGCCGTACGACATCGCCTGGTTCATGGTCGTCTGGACGCTGTTCACCCTGACGTTCGCGATCAACTCACATTATCACGGACCCGGGATCGCCTTCGTCTTCTGGACCCTCGTGCTCGCGTTCTTGCTGCTCGCGATCGATTTCGGGATGAGCGGCGCCGGGCACACGGTCTCGAACGGACTCTGGGAAGCTACGGGGATCGACACGTTCATCTGCGGCTTCGCCGCGTGGTACGTCGCGACCGGGATCATCACGGCGCAGCATCACAAGGGTCGCAAGGTGCTACCGTTCTAGCCCCGAAGTCGAACCCTTTCCTTCGCCCCCTTTCGATGTGATACTTCCGTCGGGAACCGCCCGGATCTCCTCGCCCTCCCCGCGCGCCCTCGAATACGTAGCTCGACCGGCCCCGCCCGGGGCGTCGGGCAGTGCGCGGCACGACGCGAGGTTATCTCGCGTCCCCGTCTCCGCGGCCCGTGGACGCGTACTTTCGCGCGGTCGAGTCCGAGGTCGACCGCGCCTACCGCGTCGCGGAGCGGGCCCGCGCGGAGGGCCTTGACCCCCAGCCGTTCCCCGAGATCCCCCGCGCGCAGGACATGGCGTCCCGCGTCGAGAAGCTGCTCAGTCACCTCGGCATCGACGGCATCTCCGAGGAGATCCGGGCGCTCGCCGCCCGGATGCCCCGCGAGGAGGTCGCGGTCGCGGTCGCACGTCGGCTCGCGCGGGACGACGCCGGGGGCCGCTCGGTCGCCGCGCGGGTCGACGCGGCGCTGCGGGTCGGGCTCGCGATCCTGACGGAAGGGATCCTCGTCGCGCCGCTCGAGGGCCTCGCCGAGGTCCACGTGCGAACGCCCGCCGGCGGGGGCCCGTACATCGAGCTGTACTACGCGGGCCCGATCCGCGCCGCCGGTGGCACGGCGCAGGCGCTCAGCGTCCTGCTCGCGGACATCGTCCGTCGGGACCTCGGGCTCGCCGCCTACCGGGCCGACCCGAAGGAGGTCGGGCGGTTCCAGGAGGAGATCCCGCTCTACAAGCACTTCCAGCACCTCCAGTACACCCCGACCGCCGAGGAGATCGCGGTCGTGGTGCGGAACCTTCCGGTCGCGATCTCGGGCGAAGCGACCGAGGGCGACGCGGAGGTGAGCGCGTTCCGCGACCTTCCGCGCGTCCCGACGAACGGCCTGCGCGGCGGGGCGTGCCTCGTGATCGCGGAGGGGCTCTGCCAGAAGGCGGCGAAGCTCCGGAAGGTTGTCGAGAAGCTCGGCCTCGAGGGCTGGGGGTTCCTCGACGCGATCGGCCTGCACGCGGCCGAGGAGGAAGACCTCCGGACCCCGAAGTACCTGCAAGACGCGGTCGGCGGTCGGCCCGTGCTCGCCCATCCGAATCGTCCCGGCGGCTTCCGCCTCGTGTACGGCCGCGCCCGCACGACGGGGCTCGCCGGATGCGCGGTGAACCCGGCGACGATGGTCGTCCTGCAGGAGTTCGTCGCGATCGGCACGCAGGTCAAGCTCGAGTATCCGGGCAAGGCGGCCGCGATGAGCGTGTGCGACACCGTCGACGGGCCGATCGTCGAGCTCGCGGACGGGACGGTGACCGCGGTCCACGATGTCGACCGCGCCCGAGCGCTCGGCCCCTACATTCGGCGGATCGTCGACCTCGGCGAACTGCTCGTCTCGTTCGGGGAGTTCCTCGAGAACAACCACGACCTCGTCCCGGGGGCGTACAGCCTCGACTGGCACGCCGAGGAGCTGCGGGCCGCGGGCGTGGACGAGGACGAGGGGCTGGACGTCGCGAACTACGAGGAAGCCGCGCGCGTCGCCCGCGAGCACGACGTCCCCCTGCATCCCCGCTGGCTCCTGTTCTGGCACGACCTCTCGCCGCAGGAGATCCGGGCGCTCGCCGAGTTCGTCGAGCGGAGCGGTCGCTGGGTCGACGGGGCGCTCGAGGTCCCCGACGACCGGGAGTGGCGCGAACCGTTGCTCCGGCTCGGGTTCCTCTCCGCGCCGCTCGGCGCCGACCGCCGGCGCGGCGAACCGGACCCGAGCGGCGCGCTCGTCGGCGGGCTCGGGCTCGCGGCGGAGGGAGAGCTGCTCGTGCGTCGGACCGCGCTCGACCCGGTCGACCTCGAACCGCTCGACTACGTCGCCCGCCTCTCGGGCCTCCGGGTCCGGGCGCGGGCGCCCTCCCGGGTCGGAGCACGGGTCGGTCGACCCGAGAAAGCGTACCAGCGGGTGATGCAACCGAACGTCCACGCCCTGTTCCCGGTCGGGGCGGCCGGCGGGCCGGCGCGGTCGGTCCCCGAAGCGGCTCGACGGACCGTGCGCGACGGCACGCCCGTCGAGCTCGGCGTCCGGCACTGTCCGGCGTGCGGCCGGTCGACCGTCTGGCCCCGGTGCGCCTGCGGGCGCCACACGGACCCGACCGAGAAGGTCGTCACCGAGTCGCTGCCCGTCGCGCGGATCTGGAACGAGGCGCTGGCGCGGCTGCACCTCTCGAAGGTCCCGATGGTGAAGGGCGTGAAGGGGCTCGCCTCCCCGGGGAAATGCCCCGAGCCGATCGAGAAGGGGATCCTGCGCGCGTCCCACGCGATCTCGGTCTACCAGGACGGGACCGCGCGCTTCGACCTCACCGACCTCCCGCTCACCCACTTCCGCCCGCGCGAGGTCGGCACGAGCATCGCCCGGCTCCGGGCCCTAGGCTACGCGGTCGACTGGAGCGGCGCGGAGCTCACCGACCCGGACCAGCTGGTCGAGCTCGCGCCTCAGGACGTGATCGTCTCGCGATCGTGCGGGGAGTACCTGGTCCGCCTCGCCCAGTTCGTCGACGACGAGCTCGTGCGGCTCTACGGCCTCGAGCCGTACTATCGGGCGGAGCGGCCGCACGACCTGGTCGGGCAGATCGTGGTGGCGCTCGCGCCGCACACCTCGGGCGGGGTCGCGGCGCGGCTGCTCGGCTTCACGAACGCGGAGGCGTGCTTCGGCCATCCGCTCCTCCACTCGGCGAAGCGACGGAACTGCGACGGCGACGAGGACTCGGTGACGCTGCTCCTCGACGCGCTCGTGAACTTCTCGCGCGCCTACCTGCCCGAGAGCCGCGGCGCACTGATGGACAAGCCGCTCGTCCTCACGACCCGGCTCGACCCGACGGAGGTCGACAAGGAGGCGCACAACGTCGACGTCGGGAGCCGGTATCCGCTCGCGCTCTACCGGGCGGCGGCCGACCGCCGCTCCCCGAAGGAGGTCGAGGCGCTCATCGACACGGTCGGCCACCGGCTCGGCTCCGACCGCGCGCTCTCGGGCTACGGCTTCACGCACGACACGCGCGACGTCGCGGCCGGGCCGGTCCGCTCGGCGTACCGGGGACAGAAGGGGATGCGCGACACGGTCGAGCGCTCGATCGTGCTGACGTCGCAGATCCGGGCGGTCGACGTCGCCGAGGCGGTCACCCTCGTCCTCAACGGGCACTTCCTGCGCGACGTGATGGGGAACCTGAAGAGCTACGCGACCCAGGAGTTCCGCTGCAAGAGCTGCGGCACCTCCTACCGCCGGCCTCCGCTCGACGGGCGGTGCGCGGCCCCCCGGCCCGGGGGCCGGTGCGACGGCGAGCTCGCCCCGACGGTCTACGAGGCGTCGGTCCGGAAGTACCTCCCGCTCTCCCAGCACCTCGCCGAGATCGAGGGGATCCCGCCGTACGTCCGGCAGCGGATCCAGCTGCTCGTCGACTCGGTCGCGACGCTCTTTCCCACGTCGATGCAGCAGACGACCCTCGACCGGTTCCCCCCCGCCGGCGCCGACCGCACGACGGCGCCCGCCGGCCCGTAGGGCGGCGGCGGGCCGCACAACCCCCATATAATAGGGGCCGCGTGGAGAGGCCCGCGGGCTTGTGGGGTAGTCTGGACTATCCTGTCGGCCTTCGAAGCCGACGACCTGGGTTCGAAATCACCGGTATCGGCGACGGAACTCCCAGCAAGCCCGTCCCGGGCCCCCCGGGCCTAGCGGAAGTACCCCGGCGATTGCGCCGGCTCCGCGTGCTTCTCTTCCTCGGCCTTCGCGACCTCGAGGATGTCGATGGCGAGGAGCGCCGGTATCGGCACGAGCCGGATCCGGCCCTTCTCCTCCCCGCCCGTCCCGTCGAGCTCGACCGCCATGATGTTGTCGCCGCCGATCGAGACTAGCCCGCGGAACGTCCCGGTCGATTCGATCGCCTGGTCGTCCGGCCCGGCCGAGCGCACCCGGACCCGAGAGCCCGGCGTGAGCGTGATCGGCGGCCGCTTCGCCGCGCCCGGGGTCGCGCTCATCGGACCCCCACCCGTTCGCGCGGGGCCGCCCGGGGCGCCGTGACGATCTTCGGGGTCGGCTCGCGTCCCGCTTTCTCGAGGAGCTCCTGCAAGTGATTCACCGTCTCCCGGTACCGTCGGAGGGCGTTCTGAGCGTTCGCTTCCGTGAAGTCCCAGGCGCGTGCGAGGTTCCCGTACCGCAGTCGGTACCCCTTGCGCCCCTTCCCGTCCGCGACCCCTCCGACCTCCTCCAGGAGGTCGAGCGACTTGAGTTTGTTGACGTGGCGGTAGACGGTCGGCTTCGAGGTCTTGAGGACGGCGGTCAGCTCGTCGACGTACCAGGCCCGCCCCGGGTCCTTGAGGAGGCAGTCCCGGACGAGCCGGTAGGCGAGGCTCTGCGCGACCGGGCCCTCGGTCCCCCGGCCGTCCTCGCCCTCGGGCAGGTAGCCGACGAGGCGCAGGAACTCGCGCAGCACCTCCTCGACGTCGTCGAGGGGCGTGAGGGGGGTGCTGTAACGCAATGAAAGTTCGAACGGCATGCCGTCCGAGTGCCAAATCCCCACCATGAGATAAAACGGAAGGTCGGGCGCCGGATTTTCCGAGCCGAGAAATGATATGGAGGGACCGCACGCTCCGCGCGCCGTGCCCGGGTTCGAGCTCGTCGCGCCTGCGAGCGTCGAGGAGGCGATCGCCGCCCTGCGGGCGGCCGACGATGGCGGCGCGACAGCGATCGCCGGCGGGACCGACCTCTTGCTCGACCTCGACGACGGTCGACTCGCGCCCCGGCGCGTCGTCTCCTTGCGCCGCCTCCCCTGGCGCACGCTCGACTGGCTCGACGGCGCGCTGACGGTCGGCGCGACGCTCCCGCTCCGCTCCCTGGAGGACGACCGCGAGGTGCGCCGCCGCCTACCGGGGCTCTGGCAGGCGGTGCACGCCGTCGGCTCGGTCGCGCTGCGCCACCGCGCCACCCTCGGCGGGAACCTCGGGCGCTCGGCGCCGGCCTCCGACCTGATCCCGATGCTGCTCGCCCTCGACGCCGAGGTCGACCTCGTCGGACCGCGCGGCGAGCGCCGCGTTCCGGTGGACGACTTCGTCCGCGCGTCCCGGCGGACCGCGCTCCTCCCGGGGGAGCTGATCCGCTCCGTCCGGGTCCCCGAACCCCGGCCGTCCGCCTACCTCTGGCAGCGCGTGCGCCCCGCGAACGACATCTCGCAGATCGCCGTCGCGGTCGCGTTCTCCCCGGGCCGTCGGCACTGGTCGATCGCGGTCGCCGGGATGCCGCCGCGCCCCGCGCTCCTCCCCGACGTCGCCCGCGACCTCGGGGACGGCGCACCGTCGGACGCCGCCCTCACCGCCGCGGCCGCTCGCGCGAGCCGGGCGGTCCCGATCACGGGCGACCAGCGAGCCTCCGAGGAGTACCGGCGCCGGCTCGTCGGCACGCTCCTCACGCGGGCCGTTCGAGCGGTGCCGTTCGAGGGGGGGCGTCCTCTGTGACGGAGACGGTCGCCCACCTCACGGTCGACGGCGCGCCGGCCGACCTCGCGGGGATGCCGGACGACGAGCGGCTCCTCGACACGCTCCGATGGCGCCTCGGCCGCAAGGGGACGAAGGAGGGGTGCCGGACCGGTGACTGCGGCGCCTGTACGGTGCTCGTGGACGGCCGGAGCACGCTCGCCTGCCTCACGCTGACGCGGGAGGTCGACGGTTCGGACGTCACGACGATCGACGGCGCCGCGCGCGACGCCGAGCTCTCCCGGGTGACCCGGGCATTCGCCGAGGCCGGTGCGCTCCAGTGCGGGTACTGCACGCCGGGGTTCGTGGTGGCGCTCGCGGGACTGCTCAAGGAACGGGGCCGAGCGGCCCCGCTCGAGGAACTCCTCGACGGACTGCAGGGGAACCTCTGCCGGTGCACCGGCTACGCGGCGA
Source organism: Thermoplasmata archaeon (assembly GCA_030043865.1). GTDB lineage: Archaea > Thermoplasmatota > Thermoplasmata > Lutacidiplasmatales > UBA184 > Lutacidiplasma. The sequence continues at coordinate 15,668 of JASHWZ010000063.1, forward strand.
TCGTCCGAGGGGTCGCGCTCGCACGCGAGGAGGCTCCGTGAGCGCCGCGAGCCGCTCTGACCTCGGAGTCAAGCTCGCGGGTCGGGCGGAGTACGGCGTCGACGCCGAGCTGCCCGGGATGCTCTGGGCCGCCCTGGTGCCGAGCCCCGTGGCGCACGGGCGGCTCCGCCGAGTCGACCTGGGTCCCGCACGGGCGCTTCCCGGCGTCGTCGCGGTGGGAGCGGACGACCTCGCGACGCTCCTGCCCCGCGGCGCGGGCGACGCGGAGCGACCGATCTTCCCCGCGGGCGAGGTCGCCTATCGCCACCAACCCCTCGCCGCCGTCGCGGCGCCGACCCTCGCGGAGGCGCGGCGGGCCGCCGCCGTCGTCCGGGTCGAGGTGGAACCCGGTCCCGCCCTCATCGACCTCGAGACCGCGTTCCCCGATTGGCCCGGTCCGGACGGCGCGCGCTCTCCGCACGTCATCGCCCACGTCCACGCCCGCCACGGGGACGTCGAGGGCGCGTTCCGGACCGCGGAGCACGTCGTCGAGGAGACGTACCGGACCTCGAGCGTCCACCAGGTCGCGCTCGAGCCGCACGCCTGCGTCGCCACCGTCCGCGGGGACCGGTGGACCGTGCGCACGACGACGCAGAGCCCGTTCGGGGTCCGCGAGGACCTCTCCCTGCTGCTCGGCGTCCCCGAATCCTCGGTCGTCGTCGAGGGGACGTGGGTCGGAGGAGGGTTCGGGGGAAAGGGCGCCTCGCTGCTCGAGCCGTACGCCCTCCTCCTCGCCCGCGCCGCCGGTCGACCGGTCCGCCTCGCGCTCGACTACCGGGAGGAGTTCGAGCTCGGGCGGACGACCCTCCCCGCCGTGATCCGGGTCGCCACGGCGGTCCGGGACCGACGAATCGTCGGGCGCCGGGTCCGCCTGCTGCTCGACGTCGGCGCCTCCCTGCCGGGGCGGGACTTCGCGACCGGCTACTCCATCGGGTTCCTGCTCGGCCCGTACGTCACGCCGACGTTCGAGGTCGAAGGGTACGGGATCCGGACGAACAAGCCCCCGTTCGGCCCGCACCGCGCCCCGTTCGCGCCGCAGTGCGCCTTCGTCGCGGAGTCGCATATCGAAGAGGTCGCGCGGGTCGTCGGCGTCGACCCGGTTCGCTTCCGCGCGGAGCATCTCTGGCGCGAGGGCGCGACGACGCCGCTCGGCCAGCCGGTCGGCCCGTTCGGCCTCGCGGCCGCGCTCGAGCGGGCGGACGCGCTCGCCCGACGGTGGCGCTCGGAGGCGCCGGCCGGTCACGGGGTGGGCGTCGGGCTCGGCTTCTGGTCGACGAGCACCGGGGCCGGCGGCGAGGCGCGGCTCGTGCTGTCCGCGACCGAGCTTCGCGTGGAGCAGGGCGAACGGGGGATCGGCAGCGGGAGCGTGCTGCGGGGCCTCGTCGCGGTCGCCGAGCGCGCGCTCGGGTTGCCCGCGGACCGGATCCGCATCGAGTACCTCAGCACCGCGGAGGCGCCGTTCGACTCGGGCGTCTACGGGAGCCGGACGGTCGGCGCGCTCGGCCGCGCGATCGTCGAGGCGTCGGACGCCGTGCGCGCCGACCTCGCCGGGCGGATGGCCGTGGCGGTCGCCGACGTCTCGCTCGCGGTCGAGGGGGAGGAGATCGTTGTGCACGCCCCGGGGGTTCGGCGGACCGTCCGCTCGCTCCTGCGACCCGACGAGGCGTCCCGGGGGATCGTCGCCACGGGCCGTCACTTCGCCAAACCGAACGCGATCGACGAGCGGCGGGTCGTGACCGGGTCGTTCTATCCGTACACCGACTTCACGGGGGCCGCGCACGTCGCCGAGGTATCGGTCGACCGGGAGACGGGGGCGGTGCGCGTCGAGCGGTACGCGGCGTTCCAGGACGTCGGGGTCGCCGTCGACCCCGCGACGGCGCGCGCCCAGGTCGAGGGCGGGATCGCGATGGGCCTCGGGATCGCGCTGACCGAGGAGGCGCTCTGGTCGGCCGACGGTCGACTGCTCAATCCCCACCTGCTCGACTACCGCATCCCGACGCTCGGGGAGGTGCCGGTGCCCGAGGTCACGTTCGTCGAGGGGTTCCTGGGCGCGGGGCCGTTCGGGGCGAAGGGTCTCGGGGAACCCCCGATTATCCCCGTCCCGGCCGCCGTCGCGGCCGCGGTGCGCGATGCGTCGGGCGCGCACGTGACCGAGCTGCCGCTCTCAGCCGAGCGCGTCGCGCGAACGCTTAAGCTCCTCTGAGCCTGTAAGTCCCAATGGCGATCCCCGTTCCCGAGATCGCGCGAATTCTCGACACCTACCCCACTACCCCGGCGGTCGGGGCGGTCGGCTCCCACTCCGCGATCGACATCGCCGACGGCGCGGTCGCCGAAGGGCTCACGAGCGTCGTGCTCACCGAGACCGGTCGCGACCGGACGTACGCCCAGTACTTCCGCACCCTCCGCGACGCGTCGGGCGCGCGGCGGCGCGGGTGCGTCGACGAGGTCTGGGAGTACCCGAAGTTCGCGGCGGTCACCTCCCCCGAGTCGCAGGAGCGGCTCCGCGGTCGGGGGGTGCTCCTCGTCCCGAACCGGGCGTTCAGCTCGTACGTGCCGCTCGACGCGATCGAGCGGGAGTTCCGGGTGCCGATCGTCGGGTCGCGGACGATGCTGCGCATCGAGGAGCGGACCGAGCGCGAGAACTACTACCGGCTCCTCGAGGCGGCCGGGATCCCGGCCCCGCGCGCGATCGCGTCGCCCGACGCGATCGACCGGCTCGCGATCGTGAAGCTCCCGCACGCCCGCCGTCGCCTCGAGCGCGGGTTCTTCACGGCCGCCTCGCCGGAGGAGTTCCGAGCGAAGAGCGCTCGCCTCATCGAGCGCGGGACGATCACCGCCCCGGACCTCGCCGCCGCCCGGATCGAGGAGTACGTCCTCGGCCCGGTCTTCAACTTCAACTTCTTCTTCTCGCCGCTTGTGCCGAGGTCGGAGGGGCTCGAGTTGCTCGGCGTCGACGAGCGGCGCGAGAGCAACCTGGACGGGCTCGTTCGGCTGCCCGCCGCGCAGCAGCTCGAGCTCTCGGAGTCGGACCGGATCCCCGAGTACCTCGTGGTCGGTCACGGTACGCTCACGCTCCGCGAGTCGATCCTCGAGGACGTGTTCCGGATCGGCGAGAAGTTCGTCGAGGCGGCGCGCGCGCGGTACCCGCCGGGGATCCTCGGGCCGTTTTGCCTGCAGACGTGCCTCGACCGGGACGGCCGCCCGTCGGTCTTCGACGTCGCGGCCCGGATCGGGGGCGGGACGAACGTCCATCTCGCGCTCGGCCACCCGTACGGGAACGCGCTCTACCGCGAACCGATGAGCACGGGGCGCCGGATCGCCCTCGAGATCCGGCGGGCGGCCGCGGACGGTCGCCTGAAGGAGATCGTCACGTGAGCGCCTCGCCCCCTCCCGCCACGCCGGCGCCCGCCGCCCCGCTGCGCCGCACCGCGCTCCATGCGTTCCACGTCCGCCACGGTGGGCACCTCGTGCCGTTCTCGGGCTGGGAGATGCCACTGTACTACTCGAGCATCCTCGCCGAACACCGGGCCGTCCGCTCGGGCGTCGGGCTGTTCGACGTCTCCCACATGGGCCTCCTCACGGTGGAGGGCGCGCGGGCGGCCGCCCTGCTCTCGCGGCGGACGACCGCGAACGTCGAGGCCGAGAGCCCGTCCCAGGTCCGCTACACGTTCCTCCTCGAGTCGACCGGGGCGATCGTCGACGACCTCCTGATCACCCGGACCGACACCGGTGCCGAGCTGGCCCGGTCGTACCTCGTCGTCCCGAACGCGGGGCGCGCGGACGAGATCGAGGAGATCCTCCGGCAGCATCGGCTGCCCGACACGACGATCACCCGGTGGAACCCGCGGCTCTCACTGCTCGCGGTCCAGGGCCCGGGGTCGCGCGCGCTCCTCGAGTCGACGTTCGGTTGGCAGCTCGCGGAGCTCCCGTTCTACCACGCCCGCCGGTTCCCGCTCGGGACGGGGTCGGACGGAACGGAGCGGGCGGGGCGGCTCGGGCTCGCGGTCCCGACCGACCTCGACGACGGCGCGTTCGTGAGCCGCACGGGGTACACGGGCGAGCTCGGCTACGAGCTGCTGGTGAAGAGCGAGGCGGCGGACGCGCTCGCCGAGCGGATCGTCGCCGCGGGGGCGGTGCCCGCCGGGCTCGGCGCCCGCGACTCGCTGCGACTCGAGAAGGGGTTCCTCCTCTCGGGGCAGGACTTCCACCGGGACCACACGCCGATCCAGGCCGGGCAGGAGCGGTTCGTCACGTTCGACCACGCGTTCGTCGGCCGGCCGCCGCTCGAGAAGGAGGTCGCCGACGGTCCGGCGGTGCGGCTCGTCGGCCTCGAGGTGACGGCCGAGGGCGCCATCCCCCGCCACGGCACGCCGGTGCACGCGGGCGGCGCATCGGTCGCCGAGGTGACGAGCGGCGGTCTGTCCCCCGGGCTCGGTCACGGGATCGCGCTCGCGTACCTTCCGCGCGAGCTCGCGCGCCCGGAGGCGGCCGTCGCCCTCGAGATCCGGGGGCGCGAGGTGCCCGCGCGCGTCGTCCCGCTGCCGTTCGTGAAGGCGTCCCGAACGCGCACGTAAATAGGCGGTCCGACCCATACGCGCCTACCACATGGCGGCCGAAGCCGGGAACGGCCGACCGTTCGTCGGCCGCATGGAGGCCGTCGAGGCGCTCCACCGCCGGTTCGAGGACGCGCGGGCGGGGCACGGCGGGGTCACGTTCCTGGTCGG
>JASHWZ010000064.1 GCA_030043865.1 Thermoplasmata archaeon
GAGAACGGGCTCGCGCGGACCGCGCCGAACGTGAGACCGATCAAGGTGTCCGCGGTGACGACCGTGGTGCCCCCACCGCTCGCGACGAAGTTGTACTCGAGCGCCGGGAGCAGGTTGATCGCGACCTCGCTGAGCTCGAGCGCGGGCCCGGCCGTGCCCGTGAAGTTGAGGGCGGTCTCGCTCGGCAGCCCGAAGTCGCCCGTGTTGTTGAGCCAGCTCATCAGGCCGGCGCCGTTGACCGCGTTCGTGAGCTCCGTGGTGAACGGGACGACCAGCTCCCCGCTCGTGTTGTTGAGGAAGTCGGCGGCCCCGAGCGTGTAGACGTTTCCCTCGTACCAGACCTGGACGGTGGTCGAGGTCGCGGCCGAGTTCGTGTCGTTGTAGAACAGCTCGACGTAACCGCCCGCCACGCCCGCGGGGCCGTAGAGCCAGTCGCGGGTGAGGTTGATCGAGTCCGTCGGTGTCGCGAGGTCCGTGAGGTTGACCGAGGCCGCCCCGAGGGCGACGTCCGTGGCGTTGAGCGGCGCCGGGCCCGGGATGCCGTCGACGTTCGTCGGGTTGGCGTACGTGTCGATGAACTGGCTGTCGAACGCGTTCAGCTGCGCCCCGCCCGTCACGGCGATCGACGCGGCGTACTCCGTGTCGGCGGTGATGATCGCCGGCTGGACGAGGGTCGGGATCAAGGGGTTCGCTTCGACCTTCGACAGGTTGAACGTGAGGACCGCCGAGCCGCCGGAGGCGGTGACCCAGCCGGGGAACTCGAAGGTCGAGTTCCAGACGGTCATCGCTCCCGTGACGATGACGTTGAGCTTCGCGTAGGCGTTGAGGAGGTTCAGGTCGGTGGTGACGGTCGAGTTGAAGATGTCGACCGTGCCCGAGTCCGCGAACGTGTAGATGTGGGAGAGGCGCTGGATGGGGAGGCCGACGTCCGCGACGAACTCCTCGAAGATGAGGGAGACGTTCCGGACGATCAGGGTCCCGCCCGCGTCGACCGTGATGTTGCCGCCCTGGTAGTACAGCGGGCTCCCTCCGGTCGGCTGGATGATGTAGGTCTCGCCGGCGGTGACGACCAGGTCACCGTGGGTCACCGGGGCGGCCGGGGTGGCGGCCGCGGCGAGGCCGGCGGGGGCGACGGAAGGAGCGGCGGCCACGAGCGCCAGCCCTCCGCTGAGCACGACCAGGAGCACGAGCGCGATCGCCGCGGTCGGGCGGGTCCACTTCCGGGAGGCGCGCGCGGCTACCCCGGACTGTGGGGAGCTGCCCAAATGATGGCTCACGTCAGAAGAAAGGCCGTATTCTGGTATTTGAAACCTGTCTCGCGCATTGCGGTCGTACGCCCCCGGCGGCGCTAGAGTGGCTCAAGCCGGGGCGGGCCCGAAGGGGCCGAGAATCGTGGGCTAAGACCCGGGGACGGTGACCACGATCTTGCCGAACAGGTCGGAGGCATCGAACCGTCGGAACGCCTCCACGGCCTGGTCGAGCGGTCGGTCGGAGTCGATGACCGGTCGCAGGCGACCCGCGGCGAGGTGCCCGAGGACCTCCCGGAACTCCTCGGCCCCCGCCATGGTGGAGCCCCGAATCGACGCCTGGCGCCAGAAGAGCGTCCGGAGGTCCACCTCCGCCACGGGGCCCGCGGTCGCGCCGATCACGACCACCCTCCCGCCCCGGGCGACCGACCGCACGGACCTCGGGATCGTCGGGGCTCCGACCGAGTCGAAGACGACGTCGACCCCGTTTTTCTCGCTCCATTGCCAGAGCACTCGGTCGAGGGGCCGCTCGCTGTCGTCGAAGACGACCGTGTCGTCCGAGCCGAGCGCCCGAGCGCGCTCCGCCTTCGCGGTCGACCGGCTCGCGACGACGACCCGGGCCCCCAGGAGCTTCGCGACCTGCACGACCGCCGTCGCGACCCCGCCCCCCGCACCGATTACCGCCACGCGGTCCCCCGGACGGACCGCCCCGACCGTCTTCATCGCGCGCCAGGCGGTCTGAAAGACGAGCGGCGCCGCCGCGCCCTCGGCAAAGGAGAGGCGTTCCGGGAGCGGGTGAACGTTCCGCTCGGGGACCACCACGTACCGCGTCGCGGTCCCCTGAGTGTGCTCCCCCACGATCCGGTAGTTCCGGCAGAGCGCCTCGTCCCCCCGCCGGCACGCGTCGCAGGTCCCGTCCCAGATCCCCGGGTTGAGCAGCACGGACTGTCCGGGCCGGACGTCGTGGACCCCCTCCCCGCACCGGTCGACGACCCCGGCGCCGTCCGAGCCGAGCACATGCGGTCGAGCGATCGGGACCCCGGGGATCCCGGCGAGCGTGAACCGGTCGAGCCGGTTGAACGCCGCCGCCCGGAGCGCGACCCGGACCTCCCCTGGGCCGGGCGCCGGCTCCGGGACCTCGACGAACCCGAGGCGCTCGAGTCCGCCGTGCTCCTCGAAGCCGAAGCCGCGCATCCCGGCGTCACCCGGTGTCCGCGAATTCCCAGCGCGTCCCGTCGGCGCGGTCCTCGAGACGGACCCCCGCGGCCGTGAGCTGGTCCCGGATCCGGTCCGCTTCGGCGTAGTCGCCGCGGGTCCGGGCCCGCGCCCGGGCCTCGAGCAGGAGCGGAACGACGGTCGCCCACGCGCCCGAGCGCGTCGCGGGCGCCCGTTCGAACAGCCCGAGGACCTCGCGGCCCCAGTCGTACGGCGCGGCGATCGCCTCCAACCCCTCGCCGTTCAGGTGGTCGAGCGCGACCCCCGCCTCGCCGACCCGTCGGGTCCAGCCGAACAGGAGCGCGATCGCCTCGCGCGTGTTGAAGTCCTCCGCGAGCGTGGCATCGAGCCGGTCGACGAGCTCGTCGGCCGCGGCGGCGAGCTCGGGGGGCAGCGGGTCGCCGGACCGCTCGGGCCCGTCCCGCTCGACGAGGTCGGCGATCCGGTCCGACGGTCCCGCGAGGCGCCGGTACGCCTCGCGGGCCTCCGCGAGGCTCTTCCCCGGCTCGAAGTCGACCGGGCTGCGGTAGTGCGCGTTCAGGTAGTAGAACCGTAGCACTCCCGCCCCGTACTCGTCGATCGACTCCTCGAGCGACGCCACGTTCCCGATGGATTTCGACATCTTCTCCCCGGTCATCGTGACGAAGCCGGAGTGCATCCAGTAGTTCACCATCGGCACCTCGCCGGTCGCCGACTCCGAGATCGCGATCTCCGCCTCGTGGTGGGGGAAGATCAGGTCGAGGCCGGCGCCGTGCAGGTCGTACCGAGCGCCGAGGAGCCGGCCGGTCATCGCCGTGTCCTCGATGTGCCAGCCCGGCCGGCCCGGCCCCCACGGGCTCTCCCAGCTCGGCTCCCCGGGCGTCGCGGCCTTCCAGATCACGAAGTCCTCGGGCGAGCGCTTGCGCTCGTCGACTTCGACGCGCGCGCCGGGCTGTAGGGCCGAGACGTTCTGCCCCGAGAGCGCTCCGAACCGGGGGAACTTCGCGACCTCGAAGTAGACCGAACCGTCCCTCGCGACGTACGCGACCTTCCGGTCGATCAGCTCCCGGACCTGGGCGAGGATCTCGGGGACGTAGTCGGTGGCGAACGGGTAGTAGTTCACCGAGCGCACGCCGAGACGGTCCATCGACCGGAGGTAGCCGGCGAAGTGCCGCTGAGCGAGCTCGAGGGGGTCGTCCTCCTCCGCAGCGGCGCGGGCGATCAGCTTGTCGTCGAGGTTCGTGACGTTCTGGACGTAGAAGACGCGGTACCCCCAGCGGCGGAGCGCCCGCACGACGACATCGAAGACGACGAACGTCCGGCCGTGGCCGATGTGGGCGGGCGCGTACGGGGTGAGCCCGCAGACGTAGAGCCCAACGCGCGGCGGGGCGATCGGCGCGAACCGACGGACCTGCCGGGTCATCGAGTCGTAGACGCGGAACGGCCGCACGGTCAGGCCCTCCCGAGCGCCCGGCGGACGTCGTCGGCGAGGTCGGCGGGGTCCTCGATCCCGCACGAGAGCCGGACGAGACCGTCGGTCACCCCGTGGGCCTCCCGCTCGGCCCGGGGAACGCTCGCGTGCGTCATCGACGCGGGGTGGTCGGCCAGGGACTCCACTCCGCCCAGGCTCTCCGCGAGCGTGAACACGCGGAGCGCGCGGAGGAACCGCACCGCCGCCCGACGACCGCCGACGATGTCGGCGCTGACGATCCCACCGAATCCGTCCATCTGCCGGCGGGCGAGCCGGTACTGCGCGTGACTCGGGCGGCCGGGGAAGTACGACGCCGCCACCTTCCGATGGTGCTCGAGCACCTCCGCCACGGCCCGCGCCCCCGCCTCGTGCGCCCGCATCCGGACGCCGAGCGTGTGCAGGCCCCGGAGGACGAGGAAGCAGTCGAACGGGCTCGGCACCGCCCCGACGGCGTTCTGGAGCCACGCGTACCGCTCGGCCGCCCGGGCGGACCGCAGGACGAGCGCCCCGCCGATGATGTCCGAGTGGCCGCCAAGGTACTTGGTCGTCGAATGGAGCACGATGTCCGTGCCGAACTCGATCGGGCGCTGGTTCGCCGGGGTCGCGAACGTGTTGTCCACGGCCACGACGGCGCCGGCCCGATGGGCGGCGCGCACGACGGCGCGCAGATCGACGATGCGGAGCAGCGGGTTCGTCGGCGTCTCGACGTAGACGAGGTCGACGGGCGCCTCCGCGATCGTCGCCGCCGTCCGGTCGGCGTCGGTCATGTCGACGTAGTCGATGCGGACCCCGAACTGCTTGCGGTGATGCTCGAACAGGCGCCAGGTCCCGCCGTAGAGGTCGTCCACCGAGACGATCCGGCTCCCGGAGGGGAATGCTTCGAGGAGGGTCGTGAGCGCCCCGAGGCCCGACGAGAAGGCGAGTCCGGCCGCTCCCGACTCCGCGGCTGCGAGCGCCGACTCGAGGACGTGCCGCGTCGGGTTGCCGGATCGGCTGTAAACGTACCCCTGGTTCCGGTTCGGCGCGGACTGCCGGAACGTGCTCGAAAGGTAGATCGGGGCGTTGACGGCCCCGGTGAGCGCGTCGGGGGGCTGACCCGCGTGGATGAGGCGCGTGTCAAACCGCATGCGACCCTCCCTGCTCGGAAAGGAACCCGACCAGGTCGTGCCGGGTCAAGAGCCCGATCGGCATGCCGGTCGCCGCGTCCCGGACGAGCAGCACCTTCTCCT
>JASHWZ010000065.1 GCA_030043865.1 Thermoplasmata archaeon
CCTGAATCCACGGTCCGCGGATGCGTTCCGGCCCTTAAGTCTGCGTTCGACCCTCGCGGGCCAGTAATTCACATTCTCGTGGCGGGCGCGCCGATGGAAGCCAGCCGAGGCTCCGAGTCGAGTTCTACGGGTCCCGCAGGGGGCGATTCGGCTTGCCGGCGTCGAACGGAGGATGGGTGCGATGCTTGTCGCAACCAGTCGACGCTGCCGTACACCTGGCGTCCGTGGAAGCAACTGACGGAACTCGCGATTGGAGTGCTAAGAATCCGGCTCGTCGTCCATTCGAACTAGCTGCTTCCCGACGTTTTCACCGGAAAGAAGTCGTGCCAAGCCGTTCGGCGCCTCCCTCAGCCCGACTACAACGTCCTCCTTGGACTTGAGGCGGCCTGAACGAAGAAGCGGCAGCATGGCATCGAATGCTTCGGTTCGACGAGCGAGGAAGTCACGGCCCAGGAATCCCTCGATCCGGCCGTTCACCATGATGAGCTGAGTCAGGTTCGAGGGGCCCGGCGTGGGCTTGTCGGCGAGATATTCGGCGGTCCTGCCGCACAGAACGATGCGCCCACCAGTCCTCAGTCGCCCCAGCGCAAGTTCTAGGACCGGCCCTCCTACGGTATCAAAGAAGATGTCGATGCCATCGGGACTCAGTTCAGTGAGGCGTTGGCCGACGTCCTCTTGGCGATAGTTGACGGCCGCGTCGACGCAAGCCTCCTTGACGAGCCAGTCGCATTTAGCCGAGTTCCCAGCAATCCCGATAACTCGTAGCCCGGCGATTTTCGCGAGTTGCGAAGCGATCGATCCGACACCGCCCGCGGCGCCTGATATCACGAACGTTTCCCCGCTCTTGGGTCGGGCGACCTCGTGAACTCCGAAGTACGCGACCAATCCGGTGAGGCCGAGCGCGCCCGCGGCCCAGCGAAGGGGAATCCCCGGCGGGACTCGGTAGGCCGCGTTGAACCCCGTGCCGTCCGAGAGGGAGAAGTCCTCCCATCCCATTTCTCCGTGCACGATGTCGCCCGGAGAGAAGTCCGGATGGCGCGACTCCAACACTTCCGACACCGCGAGCGACCACGGCACCTGTCCGATCGGAGCCGCGCTCCCGGGAGGGTCTCCCAGGCGGAGGAGTATCGCTTGGGTGGGATCTACGGAAAGCCAGCGATTGCGGACTAAGAATTTGCCCTGTTCCACCGGGGGGACTTTCGACTCGACCCAACGGAAATTGGCTTCTGAAACAGTTCCGTTGAGAGGCTTATCAACGAGCCATCGACGATTGACTCGATCGGACATCGTATCGTACTTTCGCCGGCGAGGTCTCCCAGTGGTAGCGCGCTTAGCCCCGGGGTCCGCTTATACCTAGAGAACGACCCGACTAGAGTGCGACGCTCCTCGCGCCCAGCGCACCCGGCCGAGGGGAGACCGCTTTCGAGACTATCCGGTCGAGTCCTTATGTAAGGTTAGGTAAGAAAATGTCAGGTCGGCCCTTCGACTCCCTGTTTCAGTACGTGAGGTGGGAAAACAACGCGGCAAAGGTCCGGTCGATACTGGCTGCAACGTTTGCTGCAGCTACCGTCTTCGGGAGACCGACGTGCTCGATACTACTTGGCGTCGCGGAGGGAGGAGCCGGTGAAGGTCCTGATAGAATGTGTCGCGATGACCGAAGACGACCATCACGAGCTCGGGACCGTCGATCGCATAGACGCCGCGATAAGGTGGGACTCGAAGCGTCCAAACGTTCCGATATCCGTAGAGCTGATGAACGTCAAGGTCCGGAAGCGCGCCGCGTGTACTCTGCTCGAGTAGGTCAAAGGCCGAGTTGAAGCGCTTCTTGGCCCATCGAGGGAGCCGCTCGAAACTCGCATCCGCCGTCGGAGCGAAGGTAAGTTTGAATCTCATCGAGCGGCGAGACGATGGCGCCTACGAAACTCCTCGAGTCCGAGCCGGGGCCCCAACTCAAGCGCGCGATGAAGGTCGCGGCGGAAGTAATCGGGCGGAACCTCGTCCATCAGATCAGCGATCGCTTCGGCGGCGCTCTTTCCGCCGACCTGGTAGTCTCGAAGGCGTCGGCGCAGCGAGGCCGGGATGGTCACCGTGGTGGGGGGGTCGGTGGCAGCCTGCATCCAACCGCAATTGACTCAATGGGGCTAATAGGTTTGGGGCCGAGTGAACGTTGAGAAGGTCGCCAACCTAGATCCTGCTGGTAACGTGCCGGGAGTCCGGGTGAAGTGCCCCCGGGAGAGGGACGACGTAGCGACGCAATCGCCCCACACCGACCCCAAACCGAGAGTCCCCTTGGGAGGTGCCTGTTTCGCTCTATTTCGCTTGGCGTCACCCAATTCGGAGAATGTCCTAACGCGCTCGTGAGCGCTCCCGTCTAGGAGCCGTCCCCACTCCGTTGCTGCACTCGGAGTCCCACTCTTCTGGAAAACTCCAGAAAGCGGGGGTCCTTTCGGAGATCTCCCAAGAGCGGCTCGCTTCCGACGAACCCGGTCCAGCTATGAAGTTCGGCCTGTCTCATCAGTGCCAGGAACGCTTCGTCGATGTCCCCTAACGCCGTCCGTATCCACAGTTGGGCATCGAGGCGATGCGCCTCCAAGGGGTCGGCCATCAGCCGCTGCAGTTCGCCGAGCGCCTCGTCTCTCCTGCCCAAACGCGCGTAGACCAGGCCCCGCCCCATCCTGAGCCAGCGTGAATCGGGACAGGACTCTAGTCCTAAGTCCAACAGTTCCAAGGCTCGGCCGAAATCCTGGTTCTGCGCGTAACAGAGCGCGGGATGGGCGTACACCCAATCGTCACTCCGGTCCGCTTCCTTGACGTCCACGATGGCAAGAGACTCGTCCACCCTTCCGGCAATCCGCAGGGCCAGGCACAGGAGCAACGTGTGGGCGGGATTGAGGGGGTCCAGGGAAC
>JASHWZ010000066.1 GCA_030043865.1 Thermoplasmata archaeon
CCGTCCCTCCGGTGCCGGACGGGATCATCAACGATGGGGCGTACCTTGCGGTCTGGCTGGCGCAGCACCACGGGAACGGCTGGTACGCTCCCGGGGCGCAGGTCGCGATCCAGGTCCCGTCCACCGTTCCGGACCATCTCCGCCAGCGCCGGCGGATCCACGTCGGGAACTACCAGATTGCCGAGGCGCTAGGGGTCCGTCCCGCCTCGATCCCGCAGCAGCTCTTCGTCCGACCGGGACCGACGGTCCGCCTCCTCCGCCGAACGCTCGCCCGACCGAACGGGGTGCGACAGTTTCTCCAGCTGACGGTATGGGAGCTCGCCGCCAGCGTGCTCGCGGCCTGGGATCGGCTTCCTCCCCGGGCGGACCACGTCCGGTGGCAGCGCATCCGCCCGGCGCCGCACGGGACGGCCCCGGGGGTGGCCGGGCCGACACGGTCGGTGCCGCCCGCCCCGGCCTCGCCGACCGAGCGTCGGGTGTCGTCGCTCCTCCGGGTCGCCCGGGGGTTCGATGCCGGCCTCCCGCTCGATCGGCTCCGGGAGCTGCTGCCGGAGGACGGACCCGACAGCGTCCGTGAGCTCGAGCAATGGCTGGCCCAGCGGCCGGAGCTCGCCCGGCTCGAGGGCCCACGGGTCTTCGCTTCGGGTGCCCCCCCGTCGACCGACCGGGGGCGGGAAGCGCGCGAGCAGGCGTACCTCCGCTACGCGGAATGGCTCTGGAACGGCCCGCTGTCGTTCGCGCGGGACCTCGTGCGCTGCGTGGGGGTCAGCGGGTCGGTCGCGTTCGGCGAACCTCGCGCGGGGGACGACCTCGACCTCTTCGTGGTGACCCGGTCGAACGCTCTGTGGTGGTTCCTCGCGCGGGCGTATCTCGCGCTCCGCCGGGTCGGCCCGGGTCCGCCGGGCGCGCTCCGGCCGACGGTCTGCCTCAACTACGTGCTCGAGGACGAGCTCGCCGCTCGCGAGTTCTCCGTGCGGCGCGACCTCCTGTTCGCGCGCGAGGCGCTCAGCGTTCGGATCCTCTGGGGCGACGACTACTATCGAGGGCTTCTCTCGGAAGCCTCCTGGATGCGGGCGGAGCTCCCCCGCCTCTACGACGCCCGATGCCGGACGCCCGGGCGCATCGCCCCGGAGCCCGCGTCGTCGCTGGTCCGCGGGCTGAACGGGGCGGTGTATCCCTTGCTCGCCTCCTATCTCCACCTCGGGGGGCTGTTCCGCAACGCCCGAGCGAACCGGCGCGGGCGGGCGCAGGCCCGGTTCCGGACCGAGACGGGTCGTCGCCGACTGGCGTTCGCCTCCCACCGCTTCGAGGGGTTGCGGCTCCTCTACGAGGACGCGGCCCCCGTTCCCCGGTCCGAGGAGGGGCGGGCGGGCGCCCCGGGGGTCCCGGCGGCCCGATGAGCGCCACCGCCGGGACGGAGGCGATCAGCGACTACGAGGGGTTCGACTTCGCCGCGCTCTGGCACCGACGCGAGAAGGTGACGGAGGTCGAGCGCGGTCTCCTCACGACGGCCCTCGCTTCGTCCGACCCCCGCCGGTTGCTCGAGCTCGGCGCTGGGTTCGGCCGCTTGCTCGCGCCCCTCGAGGCGATGGCCCACGAGGTCGTCGTCACCGATTTCGACCTTGCGAGCCTCTCCGGCCTGCGCCCCCGGGACGGCGGCTCGGGTCGCACCCGGCGCGTCGCCGCGAACGTCTACCATCTCCCGTTCGTCGCGAACGCGTTCACGGCCGCCAGCATGGTCCGGGTCTACCACCACCTTTCGGACGCCGGCACGGCCATGGCCGAGCTCCGCCGGGTCCTCCGACCTGCCGGCCGGCTGTTCGTCTCCTACAACCCGCGGCCGTCGGTCGGGACGCTGGTCAACGACGTCCAGCGGGCGCTGCGCCCGTCGCCCGCCGTCCCGTTCCGGTCGATCACGTTCGCTCGGTCCCCGCACGTCGAGCTCCCGCCCGACCCGTTCCCGGTCCACGTCGGCCCGCGCCAAGAATTCGCCGCGACCGCCCGGGCGGCGGGATTCGAGTGCCACGGAGAGATGGTCTCGGGTCTCGAGGAGTACTACCTCATGCGCCACGTTCCGACCCGACTGTTCGTTCGTCTCGGAACGACGTTCGGTCGCGCTCCGGGATTCCCGATGCGCTTCGCGCTGCTCGCGGTGCCCGCCGGCCCGGCCGAGCCGCTCCCGCCCCTCTCCGAGATCCTGGCGTGCCCTCGGTGCCACGCCGCGTTCGGCCGGGTCGAGGACGCGGGGGCGGTCGTCTGCTCGCGGTGCGCGTTCCGCGGAGCGTGGCGCGGGAACGTCCTCGACCTGCGATTCACCGCCCCGGGCAGCTCCCGGTGGCAGGGGGGAGCGCACGGCCGCTGAAGCGGGCCCCGCGCCCGCGAGCGCTCGTCCGATGGCGCCGCCGGATCACCTCGAGCTGGTCGCCCCGACCGGCCGACGACCGCTCGGGTTCGTCGAGGACGGGGGGAGCCTCTTCCTGATCGCCCGGGAACGCTCGGCGCGCTGGCCAACGGAACTGCTGCGCGACGGGACGGCCCGCGTCGCCCTGGACGGGCGGGAGGTCGAGGGCCGGGCCGAGCTGGTCACGGACCCCGCCGAGAAGCGCCGGGTCGGCGAGTGCTTCCGGGAGAAGTACGGAGCGGAGCGCTTCGCGCGCTGGTACGCGAGCCCGGCGCGCGTGCTCCGGATCGCCCCGAACGGATCCGGGGCCCCCCTCGACCCAGCGGCCCGCTATCGTCGGTGGCTCGAACGCGAGTTCGACAACGTCGCGCCCGACTACGACCGGCACATCACGGGCAACCGCGTCAACCGGCTCCTCCGGGACCGGTCGCTCTCCGAGCTGCGGCGGGCGTTCGCGCGCGCCCACCGGCTGCTCGAGATCGGCTGCGGGTCCGGGATGGAGACCCTAC
>JASHWZ010000067.1 GCA_030043865.1 Thermoplasmata archaeon
CCGGCCACGTCGGGCGGCGCCTCAGGGTCGCGTCGGGTCGTCGACGCCCCGACGACCTCGCCGGGATGGACGAAGCGGGCGATCCGCCACAGGTCGCTCGGCGTCTCGAGCCGGAGCCGGAATCGGCCGGTGGCGTCGTCGTGGTGAAGTAAGCGCATCGACGGCCCGCCGACCGCACCGACCCCGGGCGCCCTACAAGCGGATTTCGGTGGAGCGTTCCCGTCCCCGCCCGTTCCCGTTGCGCGGAAGGCTTATCGAGGAACACCGGGATTCGCGGCTGTCGGGTGGGAGGCGAGCGCTGAGTCGTTATTCCGACCTCCTCGAACGGCCGTCGTTCGGCGCGATGATAGGGGCCGGCGCCCTCCAGATGGGCGCCCCCGCCTCGGTGCTCGTCGTCCTGTTGTTCGCCGTGACGCTCGCCTATCCGGCGGACGTTCGCGTGGCGTACGGGGCGTATGCGCTCACCCTCCTGGGGCTCTCCTCCGCACTCCCGACGTTCGTCGCGGCGTTCTTCTCGGGCGCGCTCGCCGACCGGTACGACCGGGGCCGGTGGATGCGGGTCGTGAACCTCATCTCGATCCTCGGCGTGACCGCCGCGGCGGCGGACCTGATCGTCGCGCCCGCCGGTCGACTCTCGCTCCCGCTCGCCGGCGGGTTCTACCTTCCCGTCTGGGTCGCGCTGCTGTATCCGTGCTGGGCGACGGTCGTCGTCGGAGCGACCCTCTTCCGCCCCGCGTTCAACGCCTCGATCCCCCGGCTCGTCACCGCGCCGGACCTCGGACGGGCGAACGGGTTGATCTACGCGGCCTCGGCGGTCGCGGGGGCGGTCGCCACGATCGCGGTCGGGATCCTCCTGACGGTCGGGACCGAGGCGGACGCGCTCGCGCTCTCGTTCGCGATGTTCTTCGGGACGCAGGTCGCGCTCCTGCGGATCGACCTCGACCTCTCCGTGCGCCGATCGTCCCCCCCGCGGTCGGTCGCGAAGGAGGCGGCCGAGGGGTTCGCGTACCTGTGGCGACGCCGCGAGCTGTTCGAGGTCACGGTCGCGGCGCTGGTCGTCAACTTCCTCTCGGCGGTCGCGCTGGTGGAGCTCGGGCTTTACGTCGGGAGCTGGCTCGGGCTCACGCAGGGGATCTGGTACGGAGCGATGGTCGCGGCGTCGACGCTCGGCGTCGCCGTCGGGTTCGCCCTCGTCTCGCAGTTCCGTTTCGAGCCCCGCGCCGGAAGCGCGATCATCGGCCTGACGGCCGCGATGGGCGTGAGCCTGCTCGCCCTCGGCGTCGTGCGGTCGATCTGGCTCGCGCTGCCGGTGATCTTCGTCTACGGCATGATGCCGGGGATGATCATGACGATCTTCCTCGCGACCGTACAAGCGACGGTGCCCGACGCGATGCTCGGCCGCGTCTTCTCGGCGGATGAGGTGGGCAGCTACGCGCTCGTCCCGTTCGGACAGACGGCCGGCGGGATCCTCACGAGCGCGACCGGGGTCCAGGGGACGTACCTCATCGCCGGTTCGTCGATCGCAGTCTTCGCGCTCGTCATGGTCGCCGGATTCGGAGCCCTCCGTCGGCTCGGGTTCCATCCGCACGCGGAGGAGCCCGCGGCGGCCGCCGCGGCGTCCTAGTCGCCCGCCGGGCGGACCGGAACGCGGGCCGTCGAGTACCAGCCGTGGAACGGTCCCAGCGTGCGGACGAACCCGACGCGCTCGTAGAGCCCGATCGCACGGGTGTTCCCTTCGGTCACATTGAGGACGATCACGGATTCCCCGTGGGACCGGAGAGCCCGGACGGTCGCGATCAGCACCGCTCGACCGAGCCCGCGGCCCTGCCGCTCGGGGTCGACCATCACATGGGCGATGAGCGGCCCGTACGACGCCCGGGTCACGAGGGTCGCCGCGACGACCCGTCCGCCGTCCCGCACGACGAACGACGCCCACGGGAGGAACTCGCCCCACCGCCCGTCGAGGATCTCCCGCATCGCCGCGAGCGCTTCCTTCTCCGGGTCCGGGTCGAGCAGGAACAGGTACCGGTCCAGCCGCTCCCCGTACGCTTCCCGATATACGCGCCGCAGCCCCGGTTCGTCCTCCGGGGCGAACGGCGCGAGCCCGTCGGCCGCTCGTGCCTCCGGAGTTTCGGCCTCGGGGGGGAATCGCATCTCCGAGCGCGCGAACATCGCAAACCCGAGGCTCTCCATCAGGTGGCGCTCGTCCGAGGCCGCAAGGCCGGCGAGTCGCCCGGGGGCGAACGCGACCGGACCGGCGGTCGCCTCGACCTCGCGGAAGAACTCACGATAGGCGGACTCGCTCCCCCGTCCGTCCTCGAGGTGGAGGATCTCCACCCGAAGCCCCGGAGGGTTCGGGGGGCTCCAGAGCGCGATCCCGACCGCCCGACCGTCGTGCATCCGTAGCACCCCGCGCGCGGCGCCCGACGCGATGTCGCCCTCGACCGAGGAGAGGAACGGGGCACTCTCTTCGTCGGGATCCCGGTGCGAGCGCACGGCCTCTCGGGCGAGCGCGACCGCGGCCGCCGGGTCGTCGGAGATCGGTCGGAGCGAATACACTAACAGAGTACGAGACGAGACGGGGTTCTTCATCCTGCCGATGGCTGCCAAGAGGGGGATGGAGGTCGAGGTCGCGGCGAGCCGGGACATCCCCCCCGGGCTGCCCCGTCGCGTCCGGTCCCGACCAGGCGGAGGGCCACGTCCCCGTCGCACCACACGGTCCGAGGCGCCGGAGAGACGTCCGGTGCAATGATATGTACCGCACCGCGTGCTTTCGTCCGGTGTGAACGAACCGGAGACCGCGAGGGTCGGCGGTCGCCGTCGAGGCGATGCGGGCAACGGGCTCGCGGTCGCGATGGTGGCCGTCATGGCCACGGTCGTCGTCGTCGCTGGGTTCGTCGATTTCGGGGCCCCGAGGGTGCTCGCCCGCTCTCCCACCGAACCGTCCGGGGGCTATCGGGAGACGATCGTTCCGCTCCCGGGGTTCGATCCTCTCTCCAGTTACGTCTACGACAACAACTGCCCCGCCGGTCCGGCGGGGTGCGCGGACGGTACCTCGAATTACTC
>JASHWZ010000068.1 GCA_030043865.1 Thermoplasmata archaeon
GCCCTCGCGGCGGCGATCGGCGACCTCGTCGACCGGGCCGAGGATCGGCGACGGATCGCCCGGCAATCGGCCGAGCGGGTCCGCCGGACCTCGTCGCTCGACACGATGGCCCGTCGCTTTATCTCTCTCTACGAGCTGGCAATCACGAGCCGGAGCTCTCGTGACGGCCGTTTCTCATCCGGAGCTTGAGGCCCTCGCCGCCCGATGGGGCGGCGCGCGCCACGACGCGTACTCGGGACGGGCGCTCGCCCGCGCGGCGGAAGAGTACCTCTCCCGACGGCGCCCGGCACTCGCGGAGTTCGTGCTCTCGGTCGACGGGAAGGAGTATCCGAGCGTCATCGCCGCGCTCGCCGACCCGTCCGCGCGGTTCGAGCACGTCGAGCTCCGCCTCGAGCCGATCCCGTCGCCCGGCCCCGCGTGGCGGTTCCTCCTCCCGTTCGAGCGGCTCGCGTTCGCGGAGGACGGGTCCGTCGAGATCCACCCGCTCGAGCCGGGCCCGCCGGTGCGCGCGATCGCTCGGGTCGCGCCGCGCGAGCACTACCTACTGCGGTCGCAGGCGGACGAAGAGCGGGCGGCCAAGGGCGGCGCCCTGTCGGAGCCCCGGAGCGTCACCGGCACGTTCGCCGAGACGGCCGCGGCGTGCCGCGAGTCCGCGATCGTGCCGTTCGGCCTCGCCGTCCTCGCCTACCTACCGGAAGAGCGGTTCCGGTACGAGCTCGACCTGCTGCACAACGCGCTGCTCCCCGACCCGCGGGCCGGGCGGCTCGCTCCCAGCCAGCGCGTGCGCCGCAGCGCCCGGTTCGCCTGGGCGCTCGACCAGTACGTGGCGCGGAGCGACCTCTCGCTGCTCGGCACGCGGTGCCTCGAGGTGCTGGTCGAATCGCCGGGGCTCACCTCGGTCGAGCTGTCGCACGTCTTCGGCGGGGTCCGCGAGCTGGTCGACTCGGCGCTCCAGGGCCTCGTGCAGCACCGACTCGTCACGTTCGACCGCCGCACGGGGGTCTACCGTCCCCGCCTCGACACCTTCCTGCCCGGCGGCGATCCGACCCCGACCCGGCTCGAGGTCCCCCCGGCCGTCGGGGACCCGGCGCTCCGGACGAGCGTGCAGGAGCTCCTCGCCGCCGCGGACGCTCGCGCGACCTGTCCCCTCTGCGGCGCGCCGCTCCCCGCCGGCCCGAAGTCGATCCTCTGCGAGAACTGCTCGGCTCAGGTCGGGACGACGTAGGCTCGGGGCCGGGCGGGCCTGTCGGGACTTTCCGTCGGGGGCGGGAGGCGCCCCGCGACCTTTGAACCCGAGATTGCTGGCTTAGAAGGCCAGTACTTTGTCCCAGCTAAGCTACAGGCCCGGCGGTGGGAGGGACGACCGTTCCTTTAGACCTTCGGCCGGCGCGGTCGCCCGTCCGCGGACGCGACCAAGTGCGCGAGGCGGAGCGGCTCCGGCCAGAAGCCCCGCACCGTCGTCTTGCGGACCAGCGACGCCGCGTCGACCCGTCGGCAGCCGACCGCCGCGGCGAGGATCGGCGCGCCCCCGGTCGGCACGCGGAACAACGGATGCGCGCGGAGGAGCCGCCACCGGCGGTCCGCGTCGCGGCCGAACCAGGTGGAGAGCGCGGCGCGGATCCGACCGAAGTCGGGGGGCCGCCGCGTCACCGCGACCACCGGCCGTGCGAGCTCGTCGCGCACCCGGTCGAGGTCGACCACGTTGAAGCCGCCGAGCACCGCGCCGTCCAACAGCACCGCCCGCACGCCGTCGAGAGCACCGGTACCTCGGACGAGCGCGACCACGCGTTCGGTCGCGTCGGTCCCGTCGACGCGGACGCGACCCCGCCGGATCGCTTCCACATACGATGGCGCCGAAACGACGACCGCGGCGATCGGGGCGAACCGGTCGTCGCGCTCGAACGCGCCGTCGTCGACGCCGACGACGCGCGGATGCGCCTTCGCGAGCGCGCGCTCTAAGGATAAGACCTGCCCCGCGCTTCGTCGAGGGCGATGGCGACGACCACCGTGTCGGTCCGGTGCCCCGTGTGCGGCACGGACGTTCGGGTCGCGCTCGCGCCCGAGCCTCCGACGCAGTGGTTTCCGTGCCCGCACTGCCGCTCCCCGATCCCGGTCGTCGTCCCGCGGGACCTGCCCCCGCTCTACAGCTGGGAAGTCCTTCCGGGACTATATCCTCCGATGCCGCGACCGCGCGTGCCGCGCTGGCGCGTCCGGCGCGTGGTCGCGGTCGCGCTCCTGGCGATCGCGGTCGTCGGAGCGGGGCTCGCCGCGGTACTCGTCTACGACGGGTACGATGCGAGCCGACCGGCCTCGTTTCTCGTCAGCGGGACCGTCGCGGAGGCCGAGGGGGCCGAGGGAACCCCGATCGTCGGAGCCCAGGTCGTCCTGACGAACGACGCGGGCGGAACGACGACGGAGTTCACGGCGCCGGACGGTTCGTTCTCCTTCACGGGGGTGCCGGCCGGCGGGGTCACGCTGAACATCACGGCCACCGGGTACGACCCGATCACGATCTCGACGTTCGTCTCCGTCGTCTGGGGCACGCAGGCGACGGGACTCACGGTCCTGATGTACGCCGGGTCGGGGACGAATTCGAGCCTGGTCTCGCTCGCCCCGTTCCCCGACATGGAGCAGTTCCTCGCGTCGCTGGGCAGCGGGGCGATCCTGCTCGGAATCATCGCCCTCGTCGCCGGAGTTGCGGCGGTCGCCTCCTTCCGCGAGGACCGTCCGGCCCTCGGCGTGGTGGGCGGGGCTGGGGGCTTGCTGGCGCCGCTCGTGCTGTTCTACCTGAGCCTCTCGTCCGCGTTCCCGCTGCTCGAGGGGATCAGCGCGGTCCTCGCCGCCGCCGGTTCGTTCGTCGTCGCGCTCCGCGCCGTCCAGATGGCGCAGACCGGGAACGCGCCGGACTTCGACTGACCCCGACGCTACGACGGGCCGGACGGCGCCGGGCCCCGGGCGCTCGGGCTCGCGCGACGGGCCGCGTCGGCGATCGGCCGCCGGTTGCGGAACGACCCGGCGAGCGGGTGGTAGAATTCGACGGACGGCTCGCCGCGCTGCCAGCAGAGGAAGACGACCTCGCCGCCCTCGAGCCCGTAGAAGTCGACCGTCCCTTGCTCGAGGTCCTTGACCTCGATCCCTTCCTTGCGGAGGCCCGCCACGGCTTCCTCGAGCCGGCGGGTGAGGTTCTGCCACTCGGCATCGAGTCGCTGCTTCAGGAGGTGGTCCGCGTGGTCGACCGCATTGATGTCGGCCCCCCAGAATTCGGCGAGCCGGTGCGACTCCTCGTGCACCTCGCGAAGCCGGAGGACCCATCCGCGCAGGCGCGGCAGGAGCTCTTCGAGCTCCCCGATCCGCTGGTTCGCCTCCGCGGGCGTCCACAGCCGCGGGGGGCTCCGCCGCTCGACGGGGGTGCGGGACGCGCTGGGGTCGGTCATCGAAGGAGTGCTCGACGGTACCATGCCGGCACCCTATTTACCCAGATGATGGGGCCGGAGTAACCGCGCGAGCGGGGCCGGGAGCTACGTCGGGCCGAGCGGGACCAGCTCGACCGACCAGCCCCGTTCGCGGTACGCGGTCTCGACCGCGCGCCCGTGCGCCGCGTCGCGCACCTCGAGCTCGACCTCGACCGTGACCTCGCCGGGGGGACGGTCCGGCGACTCCCGACCGTGGAGGATATGCCGCACGTTCGCGCCCTCGTGCGCCGCGACCGAGAGGAACTCCTCGAGCCGGCCGGGCACGTCGCGCAGCGGCGCCCGCAGCCGAAGGAGACGTCCCTCCGCCGCGAGGCCGATGAACAGGATCCGGTCGAGCAAGAACGGGTCCAGGTTCCCGCCGCTCACAACGAGGACGATCGGACCGTCGGCCGCCAGCTCGGGGTGCTCGAGCAGGCCGGCGAGCGGCGTCGCCCCCGCCCCCTCCGCGAGCAGCTTCGCTTGCTCCAGCAAGAGGAAGACGGCCCGGGCGATCGTGCGGTCGTCGACCGCGTACGCCCGGACCCGGCCGTCGCGGAGAATTCGGAACGGAAGGTCTCCGATCTGCCGGGTGGCGAGCCCGTCGGCGAAGGTGGCGGGTCGAGAACCGAGCACGACCCGGCCCTGGGCGAGCGAGGGACGGAGATTGTCCGAGCCCGCCGGTTGGACGGCGATGAGGTCGGCGTCGCTCCCGCGGCCTCGGACCGCCGCGGTGATCCCCGCGAGCAACCCCCCGCCCCCGACCCCGGCGACGAT
>JASHWZ010000069.1 GCA_030043865.1 Thermoplasmata archaeon
TTGAGGCAGTTCGAGAACGCGTCCGGGCGCGCGCCGACCGCGTAGAGGTTGCGGGCGGCTTCCTCGACGACCCAGGTCGCGCCGGCGCGGGGGGACGCCCGGCACGCCCAAGGCTGCGCCGCCGTCGCGATCGCGAGGCCGACGCGGCTCTCCGCCCGAGGCTGGAGGACCGCCGCGTCGCCGTGCGAGGAGGCGCCCACCGTCCCGTGGAGCGGTTTCACGACCGTCCGGCCCTGGACCTCGTGGTCGTAGACGCGGATCACCGGCTCGCGCGACACCGAGTCCGGCGCGAGGAGGAGCTCTTGGACGAGCCCGAGCAGGTCGTCCGACGCCACCGGAGGCGACGAGAGCGCGCGACGACGCCGGGCGCGGGTCGGGCGTCGGAGCGGCGGAGGGTCGACCCGGAACCCGACGCGGAGTCGGGCCGCGGGCGCGCCGTTCCACTCGATCGTCTCGAACGGCCCGCGGGTGACCTCGCCGAGGTCGGTGATCGGCACGTCGTACCGACGGAAGATCTCGGTGATCGCCGGGAGGTCGGAGGGCCGCACGTCGAGCAGCATCCGTTCCTGCGACTCCGAGACCCAGACCTCCCACGGGCGCAGGCCCGCTTCCCGGAGCGGCACGAGGGACAGGTCGATCCGGGAGCCGAACCCTCCCGCGTTCACGAGCTCGCCCGAGGCGGAAGCGATCCCGCCGCCGCCGAGGTCCTTCAACCCCTGGACGAGCCCGCGGTCGAACGCTTCAACGCACGCGTGGATCAACGGCTCCTTCACGATCGGGTTCCCGAGCTGCACGGCGCCGCGGGACTCGGACTCGCTGCGGTCGGTGAGCTCTTTCGAGGCGAACGCGACGCCGCCGATGCCGTCCCGGCCGGTCAATCCGCCGACGAGCACGAGCCGGTCGCCGACCGCCCGGGCCCGGTTCGGGCGCAGCCGCTTCTTCGGCAGGAACCCGATGCAACCGACGTTGACGAGCGGATTAACGACGTACGCCGCGTCGAAGTAGACCCCCCCCGAGACGGTCGGCACGCCGACCCGGTTCCCATAGTCCCGGATCCCCGCGACGACGCCCGTGGCGAGGTAGCGGGGGCTCTTCATCCCCTTCGGGACCGCGTCCGGGGGGAGGTCGAGCGGGCCGAAGAACAACGGGTCGCTGAGCGCGATCGGTTTCGCGCCGACCGCGAGCACGTCGCGGAGGATCCCTCCGATACCGGTCGCCGCGCCGCCGTACGGCTCGACCGCCGAGGGGTGGTTGTGCGACTCGATCCGGAGCGCGTAGGCGTACCCGTCCTCGAACCGTAGGACGCCCGCGTCGCCGGTGCCGAGCACTCGGTCGGTGGGGCGGAGACGCGAGAACGCGGCGCGCAGGAACGGGCGGGAGCTCTTGTAGCTGCAGTGTTCGCTCCAGCTCTGGGCGAGGCCGGCGAGCTCCACGTCGGTCGGCTCGCGCTGCTCGCGCCGGAAGTATTGCTGCACCCGGCGCCGCTCGCCCGCGTCGAAGCCGAGCCCTCGCTCCTCGGAGATCCGCTCGAGCTCGGACGCCGACGCCCGGGTCATCGGGACCGTTGTGACGTCGGGCGCCCACGCGAGACGCTTCGGGGGGCGCGCGGGGGGCATGCGATCAGTCCGATTGCGGTCGGATCGTCACCCGATGGATCACGGGGTTCGCGAGCAGCCGCTCGACCGCCGCCTCCGCTCGACGGTGCGCCTCGGTCGGCGTCACGTCGTGGAACTCGAGGTCGTACACGTGCGCGGTCGTCACCCGCTCGACGCCTTGGATGCCGAGCAGCCCGAGGGATTTCTCGACGCTCTCTCCCTCCGCGTCGAGGATCCCGGGCTTCAGTTCGACGCGCACTTCGAGCCGGAGCGAGCGGGAGGGAAGGTCCACGGACACGTGCCTCGTCGCTCGTGACCGAGCCGGACAGATAACCCTCGCGCCCGGACCGTGCGCCGCCCCCGAAAAAACCGTCCGCGTCGCGCTCCACCGTCGGTCCGAAAACCGACCCGGTTCTCGTCCGTCCGGGCGCTCGTGCGAAACCATTTATACAAGGACTTTTTGGGCCCGTCGGCGCGGCGGGGGGGCCGGGCCATCATGGAGGAGTTCATCTGTAGCGTTGAGTTCCTCCGGGGTCCGGCGGAACTGGTCGCGCGAGTGTCGAGCGAAGCCGGCGGCGTCCGGGAGTACCGGGGGCCGTCCGCGGGGTCCGTGATCGATCAGGTGATCAACGACCTCCAAGAGGAGTTCGAGTCCGCCCCGGTGGCGTAGTCGGAGCGCGCTCGGGGCATTCGCAGTCGCAGAGAGAACATCACGTCGGGGGGATACGGTACGGAGAAGTCCACGGGGTCGAAGCCGCCGGTGAGCCGCGCCGTCGAGAACGCGTTCACGAAGGTGTGGGGCGACGATCACGTCGTCGCGCTGATCGCGCTCAAGGTCGAGACCGCCGAGGCGGACTCGGTCGCGAGCGAGGTCGCCCGCTTCACGGAGGTCGAGGACGTGTTCCTCGTCACGGGCGACACGGACATCTTTCTCAAGGTCCGGTTTCCCCACTACGAGGAGCTGAAGGACTTCGTCCTGCACCGCCTGCCCGCGGTCCGCGGGATCCGCGAGACGAAGACGTTGCTCGTGGTCACGGCCTACAAGGAAGCGGGGGAGACGCGCCACGCATGACGCCGTCCCCGCCCCCGTCGTCCGGCAGCGCGGTCGCGTCGCCGCCGGGCCCGGCCGCCGGGCTCGAACCGCCCGCGGTCCAGCGGATCTTCGAATCGCTGAGCGAGCTCGCCGACGACGTGTCGGTGCCGCGGAACATCCGCCGCGGCGCCCAGTCGGCGCGCGACGAGCTCGCGAAGCCGCGCGTCGCGCTCGACGTCCGCATCGCGAGCGCGGTCTACGTGCTCGACGACCTCGCGAACGACCCCAACCTTCCGACGCACGGCCGCACGGCGATCTGGTCGATCATCTCGAGCCTGGAGAGCCTGCAGTGAATCCGTCCGGGGATACCCTGAAATACGCCGGACCCGTCGTCCCGGCTCGGAGCGGGAACGGGCCCGTAGCTCAGCTAGGTAGGCCGCGCGGAACTCCCGCCGGCCCTCGAAAGAGCATCTGGCTTTTAACCAGTTGGTCGGGGGTTCGAACGAGCCGCCCCGCGCCGCGCGCGGAGCCGCTCCGAGCGTCCCCCCGGGCCCGCTCCGCTCCCCCCGCCGGAGGTCGCTGATGCCGAGCGCCAGCCGCCGCGCCAAGTCGAAGAGCGCCGCGGCGACGCCGTCGAAGCCGCTGCGCCCGTTCGTGGCGCACCACCTGCTCCCGCGGCACGAGGTCCTCTCCGAGGAGGAGACTCGCCGCGTCCTCGAGACGCTCGAGACCGTGGCGGAGCGTCTCCCGAAGATCCTCGGCTCGGACCCCGGTCTGCAGACCGACCCCAAGTTCGTCGCGGGCCGCGACGCCGGCGAGAACTTCCAGGGTCGGCTCGTCCGCATCCATCGCCCGAGCGCGACCGCCGGTGAGGCGATCGCGTACCGGCTCATCGTCCCCTCGCTCGGAGGGAGCTAACGGTCCATGCGCGAGATCGTCGACGCCTTCTTCCGCGAACGCTCGATCGTCAACCACCACCTCGCCAGCTTCAACGACTTCCTGCCGACGGAGGACAACCCGAACTCCCGGATGCAGCGGATCGTCGACGAGGCTCGGGTCAGCGAGGACTCGACCGAGCACGGGATGATCCGGCTCGACGTGCAGAAGACGAAGAGCTCGATCCAGGTCCGGGTCGGGCGCCGGCGCGACGCCCGCGGCTACGTGAGCCCGTCCGCCGAGCCGACCATTCGGATCGGGAAGCCGTTCGTGAAGGAACCGGTCGGTTCGAAGCCAACGCTCACCCCGATGGAGGCGCGCCTGAGGAACCTCACGTACCAGGCGCCGATCTACCTCGACGTCACGGTCGTCGAGAACGGCGTGGAACGTGCGAGCGAGACCGTGCACATCGGCGACCTGCCGATCATGGTCAAGAGCCGCCAGTGCAACCTCTCGAAGTCGAACATCGAGGCGGACGGCCAGGTCGCGCTCTCCGACGACGAGTACCGCGCGAAGCTGGTCGAGTACGGCGAGGACCCGCTCGACCCCGGCGGGTACGCGATCATCGGCGGCACCGAGCGGGTGATCATCAGCCTCGAGGACCTCGCGCCGAACCGGATCTTCGCCGAGTACAACGAACGGTACGGCACCCCGATCGAAAGCGCGAAGGTGTTCAGCCAGCGGGGCGGCTACCGCTCTCTCACGGTCGTCGAGAAGAAGAAGGACGGCGTGCTCCAGGTATCGGTCCCGACGGCGAGCGGGCAGATCCCGCTCGTGATCCTGATGAAGGCGCTCGGGATGAAGAACGACGAGGAGATCTTCCAGGCGGTCCTCGGCGAGCTCCTCCCGCTGGACGACCCGTTCGTCCAAACGATGAAGCACCTACTCAACGTCAACCTCGAAGAGTGCGTCTCGAAGAAGCTGTACCCGCCCGAGGGCGTGCAGTCGACCGAGGACGCGCTGATCTTCCTCGAGAAGAAGTTCGCCACGGGCCAGGCGAAGGAGTACCGCCAGCGGAAGGTCGACGGGATCCT